>JAPOZO010000033.1 GCA_026706025.1 Candidatus Poribacteria bacterium | reverse complement strand
TACTGATGCCGAGACAGGTGAGGTCTTCAAAGTTGATCCAGCTACTGGCGAAACCCTTGGACGCTATCCGATACCTGATGGCGGCGGCACACACGGTATCGAATACGACCACTACGATGAAGGGCATCTCTGGGTACAAACACTCAAGAATCAAGTCACGCATAAGGTCAGAATTTCCGACTGGTCTGTGCAAAAGACGCTGCCGTTACCACACGGACGTGGGCACGGTATGGTTCGTGTTGAAGATGGGCTTTGGTCTACCCATACCTCTGATAGGGTCATCGTCAAACTCGACCTTAAAGACGGCACGCCGCTTGATGTGATTGAGGTACCTGAAGACTGCCCAGAACCGCACGGTTTATCCCTCTACGGCGACAATTTCCTCTACTGCGATGCCGCCTCTGGATGGGTGGCGAAAATTATATGGTAGTAGACAAAGTAGTAGGCACACTCCGCTGTGCCGTAACCCAATAGCAAACCATGATACACATCCCAATTCTGCGCGCCGGACGTTCTTACAGAAGCCTGAACACCGTCCGCGTGTCACATATCAAAACGGGCGACCCTTTGGTAGAGGTGAGCCAAGCCAATCGCGGCTTGATCGCAAAGGATCTCGTTGACATAGCGCTCCAGAAAGAGGCACTCGCACAACGTCCTATCACCGAATTGATCTCTATCTGCAAGGAGGCAGCACGCCTTTTCTCAACAGAGACGCTGCCACTTGATGGCACCGAGCAATCGCCAACGGACTATATCCAACAGGTCTCTGGGACAACCGGCTTACCTGAGGTGCTCTGTCAACAGAATTTGCTCAAGATTCAAGGGGTCATGGAGAATATAGAGACAGTTTTAGATGGACTCACCCGCGGCTTGGATTTACAACTCCTTGATACCGGATGGGGTATCCAAGATGGACGCACATTGAGTTATGTCTGTGAAACGGATTCGCTCGGTGCTATCCTACCGAGCAATTCACCCGGTGTGCATTCACTATGGGTGCCTGCTATCGCTTTGAAAGTCCCCGTTGTGCTAAAGCCGGGACGCGAGGAACCTTGGACCCCCTACCGCATCACACAGGCGTTTATCGCCGCAGGTGCGCCGCAAGAGGCGTTCAGCTTCTATCCAACCGATTATTCCGGTGCTAATGAGATCCTATCCCGATGCGGACGTTCTATGCTTTTCGGTGGTGGTTCAACCGTCGCGCCGTGGGTAAACACGCCGCGCGTCGAAATCCACGGACCCGGACGCAGCAAAATCATCATCCACGAAGGTGAGCAGAACAACTCAGAGCAGTACCTCGATCTCATCGTAGAATCGGTCGCGAAAAACGGTGGCAGGTCTTGCATTAACGCCTCTGGTGTATGGGTAACAGCGAATGGACGCGAAATCGCTGAAGCGTTAGCAGAACGCTTGGCACGCATCGAACCGAAACCGCTGGATCACCCAGAAGCCGGAATCGCAGCGTGGGCAAATCCGAAAGCCGCGCACGGCATCTCGTCGCTCATTGACCGACACCTCAAAGAACCGGGGGCAACGGAATTAACAACCGGTGACCGAGTCGTAGAATTAGATGGCTGCACTTTCCTCAGACCGACTGTGATATGGTGTGAAGATGCAGAACATCCATTGGCAAACACCGAATTCCCGTTCCCGTTTGTGAGCGTCATTGAAGTGCCATCAACGGCGTTAGTCGAAGCCATCGGTGCGACCCTGGTTGCTACCGCAATTACAGACAGTACAGCACTTACGCAAGACCTCATCGCAACACCCCGTATTGACCGACTCAATTTAGGAGCAATCCCGACGAATCAAATCTCTTGGGACAGTCCCCACGAAGGCAACTTGTTCGAGCATCTTTACAGGCAACGCGCCTTCCAGTTTGAATAGTATTTTCTCCGTACGATAGCGATGAGTTTCTATTGGAGCACTTAAGATATTCTTCTTTCAGAATGATTGCTTGGGTTTAATTGAGGTTACCGCAAAAATTTGAAATCAACGCAATGCTTTCTACATGTCCGACGACGACCTGACCGCGTCAGAATCAAAACTGAATGGATTGAACAGACCATCGCGGATCCTGTGTATACAGAAATACAGGGGGATGGGAGAATAAGAAAATGGAAATGGATTCCAGAAGAGGATAAGTTTCTCAGAGTGATTCTGCTTGCGGATGGAGAAACAGTTCATAATGCTTTCTTCGATCGAAATTTTAGAGGAAGTTCATAATGAAAGTAAAATATTTTCATGACACTGCTACAGCACTTATTGAGTTTTCAGGGCGTGCCGTTGCTGAAACAAAAGAAATTAACGAGAATATTTACATAGATTTAGATGCTAAGGGGAACCTTGTTGCGATAACTATTGAACACGCTGACTTACAAGCGAATTTACCCGATTTGTTTTATGAGCAGATAGGTGAGCCAGAATCCCAATCACTTTTGCATGAAAAAACTTGATTCTTTCAACGTTTGGTATCGTAATTATGACTGATAACCCGAATGTCATTCTCATCTTCGCAGACGATCTCGGACGCGGTATGCTCAGCTGCTACGGACAGCAACATTTCGAGACTCCGAATATCGACCGCCTTGCAAACCAAGGTATGAGATTCAACCACGCCTACGGTTGCGCATTCTGCGCGCCATCCCGTGCCAGCATGCTGACGGGGATCCACGATTGCCACCAAGGAACATGGACATATACCCAAGGTGGACTCTACCACAGATTGAGTGCCGGTGAACTAACACTGGATCAAATTACAGAGTTGCTACATACGACCGGACTCCAAGCCGGTCCCGATGATGTTTTCTTGGCACAGATCGCTGAAGAAGCGGGTTACGTTACAGGACAGATCGGGAAACTCGAATGGGGTTTCGCTACAACCGGGGCACGTATCCGTCGCCACGGTTGGCAGTATCACTACGGTTATTACGACCATCAGCGTTGCCACGGTTTTTACCCACCCTATCTCTTTGAAAACGGGCAAACCACGCCTATCCGAGGCAATACACACGCCGATTGTGCAGTGAATCCAAATACAGAATCTCCTGAAAATATGGAGTTTCGCAGAAATCGGCAAGGGAAGGCGGTATATTCTCAGGACATTTTCAACGAGAAAATCATTGAATTTCTCCGTACCCATCACGATAAACCTTTCTTCCTCTATCATCCGTCCCAGTTGCCACACGGACCAATCGCTATTCCTGACATCCACCCCGCAGTGAAACAGGTTTCGGCGTTGACAACGTATGAGAAAGAGTACGCCTCCATGATCCTAAAACTTGACGAAACCGTCGGGATTATCTTGGACGAACTCGAACAACTTGGAATCGATGACCGCACGATGATTGTCTTCTCCGCTGATAACGGACACGAAGTGTATTACCGCCAACAAGGACGAACGACAGGGCGGCAAGTGGATTTGGAAGGTAACCAATTTGACGACATCACAACGAAATTCTATTCGGAGACCGGTGGCGATGTGTTCAACGGAAACGACGGTATGGGCGGCTTGAAGTGGTCGAGTTGGGAAGGCGGCACACGCATCCCTTACATGGTACGCTGGCCCGGAAGGGTTACACCTAACAGTGTCTCCGACCACATGCTCACGAACTACGATCTAATGCCAACGCTCGCTGACTTCATCGGCGCCGAGATGCCACAAGACAAAGACGGCGTATCGTTCTTACCAACGCTGCTTGAAAGGCATGAAGACCAGCAGCACCACGAATGGGTCATATATGCCTCTCGGCTCGGGCCAGCACTCGTAACAGCAGAGGGTTGGAAACTACGGTATATCAACCGTACGGACAGTTTTCAGTTATATCATCTTCCCAATGACTATCGTGAAGAAAACGACCTTTCAGCCGATCACCCTGACCTCGTTACCCGACTCAGTGGATGGATGCGCAATGCATGCGATGGTGATTATCAAAACGGCACACCCGGAGCACATCTCGCCGCATATCCAGAGAGTAACTAACTCGGTTTTTCCCTATTTCAATACACCAAAAAAGGAGTCTTTATGCTCATTGTTGATGCACACCTTGACTTGTCAATGAACGCCTTACAAGGCAACCGGGATTTGTTGAGCTCTGCCTATACAATCCGCACCCAAGAAGCACGCACATCTGGTAAAGGACGTACCGAAGGCACAGTTGCACTCCCGGAGATGCGTCAGGGACGGATTGCCCTGAGTTTCGTTACCCTATTTGCCCGCTCCACTGGTAGACCCTCTCCGCATTCCGATTTCGCTTCGCCTGCCCAATCCTACGGCATTGCACAAGGACAACTCGCTTACTACCGCGCCTTAGAAAGAATGGGATACGTCCGCATCATCACGGACCGCGGACAATTAGACGGACACATCAACGCTTGGCAGACGTGGGAGAACACAGCGATAGGCGACGCAAGCGACTACGATAATGCACCACCTTTAGGATTTGTAATTAGCATGGAGGGTGCCGACCCGATTCTTCATCCGACACAATTACAAGATTGGGTTGATGGCGGGTTGCGACTGATAGGACTGACGCACTACGGTCCCGGAAGATACGCCGGTGGAACAGGCACAGAAATCGGATTGACAGAACTCGGCCCGCCTTTGCTCGCTGAGATGGAACGTTTAGGCGTTATTCTTGATCTCACCCATTGCTCAGATCAGGCATTCTGGGAGGCATTAGATCACTACAACGGCTTAGTCCTCGCCAGTCATAATAACTGTCGCGCACTCGTTCCGCATCAACGCCAGTTCAGCGACGCACAATTACGTGCAATCTTCGAGCGGGATGGGGTCATCGGTGCTGCTTTTGATGCCTGGATGCTCCAACCCGGTTGGATTACTGGTGAAACGCCGAACGACAAGGTCACCTTAAACAACGTCGTTGATCACATTGACTATGTTTGTCAATTGGCGGGGAACACTCGGCATGCCGCTATCGGCACGGACTTGGATGGTGGCTATGGACGTGAGCAGTCCCCCAGTGATTTGGACACCATCACCGATCTCCAGAAGATACCCGGCATAATGTCAGCCCGCGGCTATAACGACGACGACATCGCCGCAATTATGCACGGCAACTGGCTCCGATTCTTACATGCCGCATGGGATTAGGACAATTCGTAGAATCTGTTCTATTGGACATAGACAATACTTTCCCTTATAGATTGAGCGACATGCGGATTCCGAATCCCTTGAAGTCCACCCAGGGTAAGAACATTCACTGGTTTACTGAGGAGTTCTTCGAGATAATCAGCAAAATCCATGAATTCAAAACCTAATGGCGTTTCAAATTCGACGATGATGTCAATATCACTGGCTTCAGTGTATGTGCCTTTAGCATAAGAACCAAATAAGCCGATCCTCTTAACGCCATACGCCTCAGCAAGATATTCGGATTTTTCAGCAAGGATGTTTGTGATTTTTTCCGTTGTTAATGTCATCTGTTTTACCTCGAAACTCTTTGGGATGAGAGACACGATACAAATTATTTTATAGTAAATTCCAAAAATAAATACACACTTTCAGTTTCCCCCGGTAGGTTCGGTTTCCTAACCGAACCGATGCTGAGTGTATAAATAATTACGGAATCTACTATAACTCAAATTGCTACTAACAAATTTTGAACGTTCCAATCAGGTTTTTTCAGGCATTCTTGCCACCCCGTAGGGGTGCTATGTCTATAAATAGATGATAACTTACGTTAGACATAGCAAATTCCAGAGAAACACAAGAACTTATGCGAATACCTATACGCATCTCTATGTACATATCGCGTTTTCTGTCGCAGATCTCCCACCTGAAGAATGATCTATAGCACAGCGTGGCTATGCCGAATAGTGTATATGTCTCTAAATTTTATAGCAGTTTTCTATCGTCAATTTATATATTGATATTCAGTTCAATTTTGTGCTACAATTCCTAATGGTGCAGACATTTAAGAGATTTAAGAGTTACGCAAATTCATGTATCTGTTTAAGTCTGAACCTGATTCAACCGCGTAATGGGTAGTCACCGAGAAAGAAGACAGAGGGAGAACACATGCAAGTCAATATTCAAAACAAAAATTTTACGCTTTTAGAAATTCAAGGAAGGGTTGTCGGGCAAGATGCACTTATACTTAAAACTATGCTTGAAGAACATATTCAGCAGCTCGCGACACAGGAAGGAACACCTACACTGATTTTTAATATGGCAAAAGCCCAGACAATGGACAGTGCCGGATTAGGGGTTCTTATCACTTCCAGCACCCAGATTAAACAAAACGGTGGACGGACGGCACTCGTTAACGTCAACAAAGGCATCAAACGCATGTTGATCCGGACGAATCTGACATCTCTGTTCGACTTCCCCAAGAACCTCGCAGATGCGATAGCCAAGAGCTTCTAATTACACAAAACTTGGGAAACAAATAACACTCACTCCATATATTTTGTCCTATCCGTGTTGCCACCATACTTTAGCGCGTAAATCAGTAGGTTTGACATGAACCGATAGACATCCGTGGAACGCCGGAGTCGTAGCATCGTGCGACTCTCAATCTCCGCAGTCTCCATCGCGCACATATAATCTTTCCGATTGTAAACCACTGCCAACCGATTGTCAATAATAATCCCTTTCTGAAAACGGAATTGCGTCGGTTGTGCGTTGTTCTCATTACCCCAGAACACATCGCCACCCGTCGGTGGTTTCGGTAAGTGGTAATGGATACTATAGATTTCGTGATCATGCGGTAGAATCTCAAGTGGATATTCTGGAAAGATTTGCCTCAGTTCATCAGCGACAATATGTGCGAAAAGCCCATTGAAACCGCAATCGTCGAAAAACAGCATACCCCGTTTCTCAACAATATATTCCCGAAGCGCTGCGCGTTCTTCTGACGTAAAACCCGTCTGCAATGGACCGTCTTTTGCAAGCTGACGACTTACGGTAATATCTTTATCATGCCCTGTCATAATAATAAGCGGGGCATCCAGGATCTGAGGATCCGTGAGTTGTAGCGCGCCTCCTGCAAAATCCATATCCGCGCGAATCGGGGTGTGATCCTCTAACCACTTGATGAGTGACGGGATCGCAGTCGGGTCCTGCCACCAATCTGAAAGCGAGTGTTTGAGCCGAATCAGGCGGATATGTCCGCGAATCTCGTTGCCTGCCCCTTCAAGAATACCACCCAATTTTTCTTTCGGTATTTTCACAGAATGTCGCAACGCAATATCAGCCCCATCGCCTAATCCGCCTGTCGGCAGCGACCCATCAAGAAATTCTGTGAATCCAGTGTCGGCTACCCCTGTTTCTCTACTTCTAATGGTAGGCGGTCCTGCTCTTTCGATCATCGGTGTCCCACCCCCAGACGGAGCAGTTGTGTGTGTCGATGCAGTATTCGGGGTCTCGACATTGGAGAGTGTAGGAACATCCGCGACTTCTAAAGGATCCAACGCCTCATCAAACTTTGGCACTTGCCGCATGATAGTCGTCTGTTTTTGCGGCAGCTGCCGTATATGTGATACCTGCGTCGGTGTGCGAGGCGTGGAAACCTCTGTTGTGAGTATAGGATTGGCGGTGACAGTTCGATGGGTCGGACGGATTTCCAGCTCCGTTTGGGTTGGATTGAGTTTAACGAGTGTCGCCTCAAACGCTTCGTTATCCAATATCCTCTGTTCAGATAACAACAACGCCACAATTAGGGCAAAGAATAGATGTAATCCAATTGAAGCAGTAACTGCCTGAAAACGTCTCTGTTTCATTTTTATCTTTACAGATGCCGCTGAATTTGCTGATAACTCTGCGCATCTAACTCCCGATAGTCCGGAATATCGTACCGATTCCCGCGTACATCCGTCACAAAAAGCCGAGCTGGCGGTAGCTGTTTGATGTTCTGATTCAACCCACGCACCGAGAACGTTATACGTCCGCGTTCCGTTTCAACTTCCCATTCATGGATCCCGAATTGTTCCTTCACGCGATGAATCTTCTGAATCGTCGGTGTGAAATATCGCTTATCCAGTTCCTCTTGTAGAATTTTCAGACTCTCCGGGGCAAGTTCTGATGGGTTCACGAGGATGCCGATCTCGGTATCTTCGTCGGCAGCAAGTGAAATATAACCGTCAGGATTGCTAAGCGGCATAAGCCGCCGCACCACTACGCGCAGATAACAGGCTTCATCCTGAATCTCGAGCCGTGCTGTCTCGACTTCAGAACGCGTAAACGTAAGCTGGGCTGCATCCAAATAACGCGGCGTAAAGTCATCTGATTCAGACAACTCCGATTTTGGCGTGTCCTCTGTGGTGGTTGTGTGCTGTTTCTCAGTATTTCCGTTTTCCATCTTACCCCTCTACGGCTTGTGCTTGTGCACGGACATTCGCGGCTTCCCTTTGCGTCTCTACAAGTTTGTAATAGATACCCTGTTGTGCCATGAGTTCCTCGTGAGAGCCGCACTCGACACCTTTCCCCTTTTCGATGACAAAAAGCCGATCGGCGTTTCGGAGTGTTGAAAGTCGGTGTGCAATCGCAAACGTCGTCCGGTTCTGCACAAGCCTGTCAATCGCTTGCTGAATTTTTTTCTCTGTCTCTACATCCACGGACGAGGTGGCTTCGTCGAGAATCAGGATGCGTGGGTTGTGCAAAATCGCCCGGGCAATTGAGACGCGTTGCCGTTCACCGCCGGACAGGCTCCCACCGCGTTCACCGACTTCGGTATCATAACCGTCTGGGAACTTGACGATGAATTCCTGTGCATTCGCCGCTTTCGCGGCTGCGATGATATCTTCCATAGAAGCATCCGGATGCGCGTAGGCGATATTCTCGGCTATAGTGCCACTGAACAGATACGGATCCTGTAGCACGACCCCAATCTGTTGTCGCAAATCCTTAAGGTTAATCTGCTTAACATCCTCGCCATCGATTTCTAATTGCCCAGAATCCGGTGTATAGAACCGACAAATTAAATTAATAAGCGTTGACTTCCCCGCACCAGAATGACCGACAAGTCCGATCATCTCTCCGGGTTGGACATGTAAGCTAATGTCCTTGAGTACCGGCTTGTGTGATTCATAACCAAAAGTCACGTTATGGAATTTAACCTCACCCGTGATGTTCGGCATCGCTTTAAGGCTACCATCATCTAACTGCTCCGGTTGCGAGTCTATGACCTCAAAGAGTCGTTCCGCCGCTGTCATTGCGCGCGAAGCCCAATTGATAAGCGGACTAAAATAGCGTAACGGTTGATAAAACATACCAAGGTAACCGAGAAAAGCGAACAAGGTTCCGAGCTGCATGGGGCCGGTAATAATATCAAGTCCACCGGCATACCAAACGATGAGCGTTCCGAAGTTGATAGCAAACAACAAAGGTGGGTAATAAGTTGCCCAAACCATCTCAGCATAGGTCTCATAGTCCCGTGTATCTACATTAGCAGTCCCAAATCGGTTAACCTCACCCCGCTGTTGTCCGAAGGCGCGAACGACCCGAATACCGGATACGGAGTCATTGACGACATCGAAGAGTTTTGAGCGGCGACGCCAGGCGCGATGCCAAAGGCTTCGCACTTTCTTCCAAAACCAACCCGCACCCAAGACGATTATCGGAATTGGAATTAAGATAAAGCATGCCAATTTCCAATTCATCAAGAAAAGCATACCCCCAATCCCAAAGAACATAAACATCTGCACACTGAGAAACGAAAGTCCTTCTAACATGAAGTCCTGAAGTCTCTCGCTATCTTCCGTAACGTGTGAAATAACCGTCCCCGTTGTGCGCTTGTCGAAAAATCGGATTGATAGATTGTGAAGATGTTGGTAAACATGTGCCCGGATATTTGCAGCAATACGGAACGTCAGCCAAGCCCCCAGGCGTTGTTGGAAAATTGAAAAAATTGTGCTGGTAACCATTATCGCTAACAGCATGCCTACAGCCACGGATAAAGCGACAGTGAGCGGTTGAATACCCCTGAATATTTCACCCAACCACGTCTCTGATGCTTCTGACACGGCGTTAGGGGCTTCGCTTAACATCAAGATATCATCAACAAGGATGCGTGTGAAATACGGAGGTGCTAATGCAATGAGTGTTCCAAAGATAAGGAATATAATATAGAGGATTGCCCTACCACGATACGGGCGTATGTAAGACAAAATCCGTAACATCACCTTGTGCTTCTTGGTACATGCCGGACAAGGTGAGAACTCGTCTGGTAACAGGAGTCCGCAATTTTTACAGGCGTGATCCTCAGGCTTATAGTCCCAAATCGGGGCTTCATCGCGTTTACCGTCTCGGAACTCAATCTCGTCCCCGATGAATCGCGCGACAAACCCGAATTTCGCCGCATACCCGTTGGAATACCGGATAAGGTCAACTGTCCCTTCTTGCGTTTCTAACACTAAGAGACCCGCATCTACCACGACTTCAGCGCGGATACCCAACACACTTTTATAAGGGATATAGTGAAGCACATCACCCTCACCCGTTACGGTAAATATCGCTGCATCTGTCAGCACGAACCACTCTTCGCCGTAGCTACCTGTTGAACTTATATCGCTTTGAACAGCAAATCGGATTTGTCCTGTCGGTATATTCAGGCTTTGTAATGTTTGTTTAAGTGAATCAGGCAGCGCGTCAAGCGTGCCCGTTGGCGTCTCTGCAGTTGCCATTCCTTCTTTGTTCCCCCGTGCTTACTTCCCGGGTGTGCGTGCGTCCGGATATTTCCAAAGCACTTTACGATCAATAGATTTCCAACGTCTTGAATCAACGCGTTGGACGGCAAATATCTTCCGACCACACCTGCACCGTATATCGTGAACATGCCCATTTGAGCAGGTCTGTCTCTTTACAAAATCAATACTCTCTTGATGCACGCCGTAACCGTGCCTACATGAATAACAAACCAAGTACATAATATCGAAACCCAGTAGAGGCGGTTTGATGAAGTTTAATTATTTAAATCAGTAACCCTGATTTCCCCAAGCCCGGTAGGTGCGGTTTCCCAACCGCACCATAAGTGTCAATTTTAGAAAAATAACCGTCGCGACCTCCAGGCCGGTAGGTTCGGTTTCCCAACCGAACCGGATTTTACATAGAAACCTTAAAGACTTCAAAAACCTCTTGAATCCCGTAGGGATGGTATCTCTGTAGAAAAACGGAACTCACAGACCTAAGCCCCGTAGGGGCGGCATTTGTAGAGACATTCCTACAAAATACCGTGAAAAATCGCTAAATTGACACCTATGGTGCGGTTTCCCAACCGCACCATAAGCGTCAATTTTAGAAAAAACAACCGTCTCAGCCCCAGGTCCGGTAGGTTCGGTTTCCCAACCGAACCGGATTCTACGCGAAAACCTTGAAGACTTCAAAAACCCTCTTCAGTC
>JAPOZO010000032.1 GCA_026706025.1 Candidatus Poribacteria bacterium | reverse complement strand
TCCTATAGTTGGCATCACTGTCCATGCATCCAAACTGTTTAGAATTGCCTCACCACCGTTGGCAAAGATTGAGACACCAAGGCTATCCGAGCGTGTCGGATAGATACGTTGTGTTAGACACAACCGACTGTTGACAAAAACCTCTACTACAGATTTGTCTAAGAAGATATGGAGTTTCAGAGGTTCCCCTTCAGCCAGTTTGAAGGGTGCCGCCTGCGAACTCGTCCAACGTTCTCCATCATCTTCGTCTTGTGGTGTAAAGCGTGGATACCGGACTTCATCATCTAAAGTTGATTTCGTGAGGTCGATTTTTAAGCATGCGTCGATTGCGGAAAAAGCAATAGCGGTTTCCTCTTCCCCGTCCGAGGAGCGACGTACCTTCGCACCGAATTCTGTCGCACCTCGTGGCGTGATATCCAGCTGCAACTCAAGGCAATCGCCGCTTACCTCTTCAATATTGATCTCAGTGTCAGCCTTGACCCGAACAGATTCTTGGTGATAGGGATTGATGCGGAGTTTTTCGAGCTCTGAAGCGGGTTCAATACAGAGACTTCCATCTTCATTTAACGATAGCAATCGCGGTAGCGTCATCACGGAAGCCCAACCGTATTTCTCCCAAGGGCGCGCTTCACGGATCCAACCGAAGAAGATACGTCGTCCTTGATCATCAAGAAGCGTTTCGGGACCAGAGAGCTGCCCACCTTGCCAATTCATACGTCCGTGTGTTTCAGGGTAAAACTGCTCGTCTTCATAACGTCCTAAGTAATAGTGTGCCATACCATAAGGACGATGCCCGTGCATCAGGAGCATGTATTTATCGCCGAGTGAAAAAAAGTCAGGACAGGCACAGTCCTCAACCGCATCGGTCCAGCGACGTGAAGATTTGTAAAACGGACCGCGATATTCCCAGTGAATACAGTCGTCTGAACGGAAAAGGCTGGTCGCATCGCCTTCATATCCTGCTCGGCTGTTTTTGTTACCTATGAGGGCATAATAGGTGCCGTTTTCGTACCATGCACACGGATCAAAGACGTGATATTCTCGCGGTTCGTCTGGTATCGGAATAACTGGGTTTTCAGGTGAAGGTGTCCAATGAATCAAATCATTATCGCCGCTGGTTGCGATACAGGTTCCCTGACCCGGCACGTGATAAATTAATGTTGGAACTGGCGCGTTTTCAATCGCATCTCCGCTGTATATGCCACGTGGCATTGATCCATCAGTGAGAGGCTTTATTGCCGGTGGATGGTGTATCCAATGCACCAAATCGCAGCTGGAGGAGTGATCGAGGACTGGCAGCCATTCATCTGCGTTTGGGTTCGGCATCCGTCCAAGATAGAAGACGTGGTATCGTCCATTCCAAAAGAGGGTACAGTTCGCGTCATTGAAAAAACCTTCGGGTGGAAGCAGGTGATAGCGTGGACGGTGCAAGTCCGTTGAGAGATACTCTCGTAATTCGCGTGCGTTTCCGATATGTTCATGGAGGTTTTCGATTGTAGTTGCTGGATCCATTGGCTGTGAATTCTCCTCGTATTCTTCGCTGTTCCAAAAGTAACATACAAGATCAAAGTATAATAACACGTTGGAAGAGAAGTGACAAGCGAAATCGAAACGTTCCAAACTTGTTTTGATACATCTGCAGTGAAGTTTTCCTTGCGGTTTTTTATACCGTTTGCTATACTGCGCATAATTGGTTTCGGGGCACTCAGTTGAGTGAATTGCCCCGTTTCTGCTGAACGCTTTCCCAACCCTATGCATTCTACCGGAGGGTTTAGAAGATGATACATATACTAAGATGTGCTTTGATTCTAACGCTATTCGTTTTTGGGGTATCTGATACATTTGGGGAAATCTTGTTGCAGGAAGATTTTGAGGGCGAATTGGACTTAACCACTAAATGGCAGACCGGTCACCCTAAATTTGTTTATCCAAAAGAGGGTATCCTCTATTTGGACCAAGGGAAATCCGGCGGGGACTACGTGAGTCTTCGGTCTGTTCAACACTTCAATGATGTCATTATCTATTACGAATGGTTCATTATAGAATGGAGCGGGCAAGGTGATGGCGGCGGTGCGTTACGGCAGACACCCAACGGTTCTTATTGGATGCGCTGGTGGGGACGCAGCAATGTCAAAGTGACAACGAATAAAGATGGGCCCGTTAATGCTTGGCAACCCTTTCCAGTGAAGGGCGGACAAGCGTCGAGTAACTATCCGGCGGTATCTGACCATTTTATACTGAAAGCGGCGTTGATGACGCAGGAAAAACGTGTCACCATTCATATATGGGATGTCACTGAGAAAGAACCGATACAGATCGCTGAGTGGGAAGTCAAGGATAATACTTACAAATCAGGAAATATCAGTTTTGACTGCTGGAAATTCGGTATTTATGGTGTCGATAACGTTATCGTTGCCACGCCTGAACATGAGGCGGAGATATTTGCCGACAACTTTGATCCCACGCGACTTGCCGTTCAACCTGAAGGGAAACTCGCGACTGTGTGGGGACACCTAAAATTGAACAATTGGTAAACAGAAAGGAATTTAGCATGACAAAATGTGCACTTATCAGCGGTAGAGGTATGGGGATGATGCACGGCGGGAATTTCCACGCCCATTCGGATGCGGAGGTCGTGGCTGTCTGCGATATGGATCCTGAACTCCTCGCGAACGCGAAAGAACACTTCGGCGTACCGGGGTATCCAACAATTGAGGAGCTTTTGGCGAATTGTGACCCGGATCTTGTCCTGCTCATTGTCAATGAGACCCGACGTATCCCACCGCTGCGCCAACTGCTCGAAGCCGGACAGAATGTCTTCACAGAGAAACCGCTCTGTGGATTAGAGGGACAGGATCGTGTCCGTGAAGAGGACCTCGGCATTGCGGCACCTGCTATCGCAACGTGGCGCGACTCCAACCTTAAATTCGGGATTGATTTCAACTACCGATTTATGCACCATTTCCGTAAATTGCACGACGATGTTGCCGAGGGACGGTTGGGTGAGATTCGCATGGTACACGCGCGCGCACACTTCAACTGTTGGTCTCACGTGATTGATCAGATTCTCTGGACGGTTGGGAGACCGGAGTGGGTAAGCGTTGTCGGGGATCCGAATGAAAGTGGTGGTTGGAGACGTTTGATTCATATCGGTTGGGAAAATGGCGTTATCGGTTCTCTCAGCGGTACAAACCTATGGGGTTACGATGATCATCCGCTCCGCGTCAAGGTGCTTGGGGATGAATTTTACGCCGAGGCAAAAGGTCTGGAAGGTGCTTACGTCCGCAGAAAAGCGAATAGTTCTGAGATAGAGGAAGTCTGGGAAGCAGAGGAAGGCAACCCGGAAATGCCGGAGTCTTTCAAGCGGATGGCTGATGGTGTGATTAAAGCGATGCATGCCGATACAGCCTTCCCCGCGGACGGTGAAGCCGCATGGAATGAACTGGTGTTTGAGGCGGCCTTGCATAGATCGGCTTTGCAGAATAATGCGCGTGTATTTCTGGCAGATGTCGAAGCAGACGCATTTGCTTAAAGCGGTTTATAGGCGCGCTCCGAAAGCGCGCCTACGATTCAAGTTAAGGCATCTCCTTTTAGGCAGCACCGCCTTTGACAGCGATCTTAATCGCATCTTTCCCATCTAAGTGATAGCTCCCGTGAAGTGCGTCAAAGCCTTTGGACACATCCTCCAACGGGAGAATATGGCTCACAAAACCGTCGAAGAGGGATGCATGCTTTTCCAACATCGGGATAGCACGAAGGAAGTGCTTCCGCTCAAAGCCCCAACCGGCTTCCAAACGAAGGTTTTTCCGCATTAGCATCTGGTTCGGATTGCAGTCAAAGCTACCAACATCCACGAAATGTCCGTATACAACGTAAGTCCCACCATATCGGATGTAATCTAAGCCTTCAGGGATAGCAGCAAGGAAACCGGTGCATTCGTAGACGACATCCGCCCCTTCGCCTTGTGACGTATTTTCTCGGACAATCCGCTTGCGTTCTTCAGGATCCGGCACTTCGGCGATGTCGATTGTGAGGTCTGCGCCCAACCTTTTCGCCATTTCAAGTCTTCCCGGAGGGCCACCGACGACGATAAGCCTACCCGCTCCAGAGACTCTCGCCCAATTAAGCGCGAGCAGCCCGATGGGACCGGTTCCCTGAATCACAACCGTATCCCCGAATTCGATTTTTCCACGCGATATGCAATGCGCGGCACACGAAGCCGGTTCCGCGAGAACGGCAATTTCAGGCGGGAGATCGGTTTTAAGAAACATATTTGTTGACGGGTTTGATAGGTAGATGTATTCACTGAAGCCGCCGCGCAGATACGGTGCTTCTTCCGATGGCGAAAATCCGAGACCACCGCTCGGAGAAAGGGCGATCCTGTCGCCTACTTTAACGGGGTTTCCGAGGTAGTCTGTTTCAACGCCCTCACCTAAAGTCTCAATCACACCGACGTTCTCGTGTCCGAGAATAATATCGTGGTTGATGTGCTGAAATTCCCAGTTGTGGAGGTCGGTGCCGCAAATACCGCCTAACTCCTGACGTACGAGAACCGTACCGGGTTCAGGATCAACGATTGGATATTCTCGGATTTCAAAATCTTTGCCACTCATTACGGTGGCACGTGCAGTTCTGGTTCCCATTGTAAAACTCCTTTCCTACTGTAGGAGCGAACTTTGGTCGCGACTCCCTATGCCTTATTATTCAGACTCGACTTTAACGATGACCTTTCCGAGTTTTTCGCCTGTGAAAAGCGAGATAAACGCTTTTGGTGCATTCTCTAATCCCTCTACAATTGTCTCTTCCCACTGTATTTTACCTTCGGATATCCATTGGCGCATGTCGCTGTAGAATTCAGGGTTCCGCGTCATGAAATCGGTAACAATAAACCCTTGTAGTTTAATCCGTTTGCCGATAGCCGCACTGAGGTTTGTCGGACCTGGCGTAGGTTCAATATCGTTATATTGAGAAATCATGCCACACAGCGGGATACGTCCGTGCATATTCATTACCGCGAGTGCTGCTTGCAGATGTCTTCCACCAACATTTTCAAAGTAGATGTCAAGTCCATCAGGACAATGTTTTCTGAGTTCGGCTTCCAAGTCATCTACATTTTTATAGTTAAAAGCTGCATCAACACCGGCTGTCTCAAGTAACCATGCAACTTTCTGATCTGAACCGGCACTCGCTACAACTCGACAGCCTTTGATTTTCCCGATTTGACAAACAATCGAACCGACCGCGCCTGCCGCGGCGGAGACGAAAACGGTTTCGCCTGCTTCGGGTTGACCGATCTCCAGAAACCCGAAGTAAGCAGTACGTCCAGGCATACCAACCGCGCCTAAAAACGACTGCAGTGGGGCAATCGTCAAATCAACAGCGGTGACACTCTCTGCTGACGCAATGTAATGATCCCGCCATCCTAACATTCCCGTCACATGATCTCCAACTTTAAACGCATCGCTATTTGACTGGACAATCCGACCTGCACACCTACCTTCCAGCGGTTTACCGAGTTCAGCGGACCGCATGCCACCGCGCATATACGGGTCTACTGATGTATAAAGATTTTGGACTAATACCTCGCCTCCAGCAGGTTCAGGGAGAGGCACCTCTACAACTTCAAAGTCGCTTTCCTTAGGCATCCCAACGATCCGGTTTTTAAGACGAATTTGTCGGCTTACAATGTTCGACATTTTTTCTCCTACCAATTGATAATCTAACTTTGCTTAAACGATGTTAATCTAATGATAGCATATCTCGAAAAAAAGTCAAGATAGCCAGAAATTTTATTATGGACAAAGTCATATTATTTAAGGGTAAACTGTTTTGGATTGAATATCGTTTAAGGGTTGGAATGATTAGTTTTAACAAATTATTGTGTTTTTCAGGAAACTGTGCTTATCGATTAAAAACCGGAGTGTTATCACTCTGGAGCATACGACGCGATTTGACGATATTATTTAAAATGAAACGCAATTTGCAGCGTGTGCAACAAACTAAATTCATAAAAAACAATTTTTAAGAAATAAACCGCAGTTTCCTGAATAAGAAACCTCATAAAATAAACACATCTAAAATGGAGTTTATCATGAAACAGCAAATTTTGACGCAAAAACTCAGCATGCTCATTTTTACGGCATTATTTTTCATATATAGTATACCCACAATGAGCTATGCGCACAGAAGAGTAGAATTCGTAGAAGGCGACACAACCACTCGTGAAATAGCCGAAAATACACCCGCAGATACGAACATTGGAGAACCGTTGAGATATTCCACGAATTTGCCTGATGAATGCATCGGTGTCTCTTTTAGTGGCCCTAATTGGAGGGCATTCGACGTTTCCCGTGTTGCTCCGGGTAGTTTGCAGTTGAAGACTAAGGCCCGATTGAACTACGAAAAAAAGAACACTTATCAAGTAAGGGTCACGGTATTAGACTGGGGAAGTCCAGCCACAGACGTAATCACGGTGAACATTACAGTAACCGATGTCAATGAAGCACCAACGTTTACAGAAGGGGACGAGACAACCCGCGAGATAGAAGAAACAGCAGCAATAGGTGCGAATGTCGGGGATCCTGTGTCAGCGACGGATGCAGACATGGGTGAGACTTTGGAATACAGCCTCAATGACAATGAGGATGATGCTTTTGAAATTGATAGCCGCACGGGGCAATTGAAAACCAAGACGGCATTGGATCATGAAACCGAGCCAAATTATAAAGTAAAAGTCGTAGTCTCGGACGGCAGTCAGATAGATAGCATTATTGTCACTATTAATGTCTTACCTGAAAAGACAGTAGCATCTGCACCGACTATTAAGGCTGACAAAACAACCTCCCTTCTGGAACCAGCGTTGCTTAAGACCTTGGATGAAAAAAAAACTTCAAGCACATCTGCAGAGGTTGTATGCTGAAAACGACGGAACCCTGACGTACCAGCGTGCAATTGTTATGCTTCAAAGCGTTCTGGTATCAACGCCTCCGGACAAGACCGTGCTACTCGCGAACTATCCAAATCCATTTAACCCTGAGACATGGATACCGTATCGCTTGGCGAAGGCTGCGAATGTACAGATTCCTATCTATAATGCACACGGCACAGTCGTCCGGCATTTAGAGTTGGGGTATCAATCAGCAGGCTATTACATCAGTAGAAACCGTGCAGCCTATTGGGATGGTAAGAACGATTTTGGTGAACGTGTTGCCAATGGTATCTATTTTTACCAACTCCAAGCGGACGCTGTATCTCCACTACGCAAAATGGTTATCCTCAAGTAACCTTTTTCTATAGGCGCGATTTTTTAATCGCGCCTTCTTCTCTTTATAAGTATGTTTCTCATACTTCCATCCTTCTATTCCTTCAGGTAAATCCTATGTCCAGCCGCGAAGTTCCTTAGACATGCTAACTGAATGCCCCCGAAATTCATTTGACATTTATTTCTAAGTGTGGTTTGATGGATAAAGGAACGAATGAACCTGGGCAAGGAATAACCTATCTTTACTTTAGGAGGAAAAATGAACGATCTCCCTCACGAGTTTCTTAGGACTGATTTCGGACACGAAGTCTATGATGAATGGTATCTTGGAGCAGGCAGCTACAATTTTGAGACACCCGAATTTGTGGAAAGGCATTTCCCTTTCTATGAAAAAGCACTGTTACTATCTAAAGATGACAAAATATTAGAAGCAGGTTGCGGAATTGGCAGTTATTCGCGTGAATTTGTACGGCGTGGCTATCACGTTATTGGCATGGACCTATCACCTAACTTTCTTGCGGAAGCCGAGAAAATTACGCAACGTGAAAATTTGGAGATTGAATTTATTCTCGGTGACTATAATGAAATGCGTTTTGAAGAAAGGTTTACTGTTATTTTCTTCGAGGGTTCGTTTTTCTATCAATCCAAGGAAGGTTTGATGTCGCTCTTAAACCGAGTCCATAAAGCACTCACACCTAATGGCAGGGTTTATTTCGTACATTCAAATCATTCAATACTAAAAAAGCAACTTCCAGTGGATAATTTGAGTGAAATTAAGAAAAACGTTTTTGTCCTGCAGAGGAGTGAGTATGACGAAAACAGTGATGTTGAACGATGCGCTTGGCTTAGGATAGATTTAGAAACGCATAAACACTACAAGTGCGATTTTTCTACTATGCACCTCCCACCAGACGAACTCAAAAACTGTCTTATGGAGGTGGGATTTAAGGATTTCCATTTCTACAAGAAACGTAGTTTGGAAGACTTCCATCCAGAGAATGATAATGGGTTTTCCGTAGTGGCTGAAAAGTGATAGCGACAGGAGCAAATATGAACGTCAAAAAACCGAAAGAGAAATACGATCAATTAATCACCGACGGTTACTGTGTTGTTGCGGATGTCTTGAAGGAAGAGATGCTTACGCAACTTCGGACGGTGACTGATGAATTGCTTGAGGCACAAACGGAAGACCAACGCGAAGCCTATCGCTCCTCTGGCAGTATGATTAGCGTGTATATGCATCCGCTGTTCGCGGAGCTCGTCGTTTACCCGCGTACATTGCAGGCTCTTGACGCTTTAGGGTTCTTGAGACCGAAATGGTCATCGGGGTATGTCATCAGCAAACCGCCGCAGAGCCCACCCCTATTTTGGCATCAGGACTGGTGGGGGTGGAACGATCCCTGCAGCTACACAGCACTGCCTCAGCAGCTGTTCCTTATGTACTATTTGGTTGACACAACACCGTCCAACGGGTGCCTCCGTGTGATTAAAGGTTCGCATCTCAAGCGACACCCCCTGCATGATATATTGCCCGATGCTCACGGCGAAGCACTCCAGCGCGTTGATGATGCTAACCATCCTGCCTATCAACACTTTTCGGGTGAAGTTGACATATCCGTGAAAGCGGGAGACTTGGTTATCGGTGATTCTCGGTTGCTACACGCTTCACACGGCAATCAATCCGATGAACGCCGGACTGTGATTACACTCTGGTATCATCCATTTTTTGCGTTGTTACCTACAAGAATGCAAGCACATATCGGTAGACTCCGACAGAGTCTCGCTTGGTCGGATGCCGATTGGGCGCGAATTGCCGAACTCGCACCCGTCTGTGAAAACGACGTTGAACCGCTAAAATGGAATCGGAATCCGGGACCTGAACTGAAATAGCCCTATTTCAACACGGACTGAATTTTACTTGAAAATAACGAAATTTCATGATATATTATACAGTGAAGTCCCGTAGGTTGGGTTGAACGGTGTTGAGAAGTGGGATGTTGGTAGGCCAAAGACACCTGAAAGTAATATCCCACTATATTTACTCATGAACGTAGTGAAACCCAACTTTAGACTGTCAGGGTCTCGGAACCTTCAAGGTATCCAAAGCGTTGGGTTTCACTCGGTTTCCCAATTTTTCATGCCTACACATTTGGTGGAGAGGAGCAAAAACCTTGGAGAGCGACGGGTATTTCGTTTTCCCGAGCTTGCTTACACTAACGGCTCAGGGAAAGATAACAAACTCATTTGAGGAATAACCAGTGGGTCATTCGCTGGTTTTCGCTTTCAGAATAATGAAGGAGGAAATAAAGGATGAGAACGACAGTTACAAGGTTAAAACTATTATGTGTCAGTTTAATGGTGATGAGTCTGATGTTTGTAGGTATCAGTGCTGCTAAAATTGACTTCGGGGATTGCGTCGGCATGTGGCTCTTTGATGAGGGGAATGGTAACAAAGCCAAAGACTCCTCTGGAACGGGCAATGATGCCAATATTGAAGGTGGTGCAAAATGGGTGAATGGCAAGTTCGGCAAGGGGTTGAGTCTTGACGGCTCGGACGATTACGTCGAAATCCCTCACGATGATTCTTTAAACGTTGGCGGTGAACACACGATCGCACTTTGGGTTAAATTAGATAAGCCACCCGCTGGCGGTATGGCTGTTGTGACCAAAGATGATTGGGCACCTGGATTTTGGTGGGATGGCGGTATCATCCGACATCATACGCATGACCCAGGCGGCACGCTTCACTTTATAGATGCACCTTGGGAACCAGATACAAATTGGCGTCATGTTGCCGTTACCTGGGATGGTGATGACTTTGGCGTATATATAGACGCTGATTCGATTGGCGAAGGTGTAACTACACCAGACTTAGGAAGGAACCCGCTAACCGATAAACCCTTCTTGATAGGTATCTATCTCGCCACTGGACAACACGGTCAGTGGGGTCAGTTTCTCGGTGCAATAATTGACGATGTCGCTATCTTCAATGTAGCTTTGGATGGTGATGATCTCGAAACCCTCATGAATGATGGATTAAAAACAGCAGCTGACATTGAACCTTCAGGTAAACTCGCAACAACTTGGGCTGACATTAAAGCCGATTAACCTACTCCCAAACCCCAAGATTGCGTTGGTTTGGCAAGACCGAGTCCGGTTCAATACTCGGCATCCTCGGTCTTGTCAAAAGTACCACTAAATGGGAGGCGTTTTTATGTCACACTCCCCCCTGAAAGCCTGTCTTGACAGGCGAGATTCACTGTTTCATGCCTACACGTTTGGTGAACAGGAACGGGAAAAGTTAGATCGGGATGGGCATTTTGTTTTACCCGGTGTGCTTACACCCGATGCACAGGAAAACCTGACACGTTCGCTGTCGCACATTCTTGAACTCTCGCGTACGTCAACGGAAGGACATGAACCGAATCGATTTTCTGCAGAATACGACAGTTATCTCGAAAGCCTGATTGCACATCCACAGATGCTTGAACTCGCACGAAAGGTGTTGGGCGATAATATCCGATACGATCATTGTGTGAGTCTGAATAGACCCGGCGGCAACGGCGGTATTGGATGGCACAGCCACGGATACTCAGATGACGATCCAAGTTTGGGTTTTGTCCGTATCTTCTTCTATGTCAACGGTTTTGAACCGGACGATGGCGGTTTAAAAGCAGTCTCCGGAAGTCATCTCTATCGGGATTCAAGAATCCATGGACGAACGGACCAAGCACTCCGCGAAGGTTGGCTCGTCGGAAGAAAGCACCCAGAGACAGGAGAACCGCTCGAAATTGAGGCGTTATCCGCGCCCCCCGGTACAGTCGCGTTGATGTGGACGCATGCCGCACATGCAGTGAGTGCCAGAAAACCAAACAGTGATACACGGTGGTGTGTAGTCTACGCCTATCGGAACCCTGGTAGACCCTCAGGTGCCCGCTGGATTACGCCTGAATTTGAACGTAAACCGATTCCCGGCACGGAAGGCTTGATGTCCCTTTATTAAAAGGAGTTTTTATGCCACAAAACTCGATTTTTCATGACTACGCCTTCGGTGCTCAAGAACGAAAAAAGTTAAATCATGACGGTCATTTTGTGCTTCCCGGCCTCCTAACGGTTGATGCGCAAGAACGATTGACAGAATCGTTGGCGCGGGTTGAATCGCTGATACCGGGTTGCAAACAGGGGTACGAACCGAACAGATTCGCTGCGGAATATGATAGTTATCTCGAAAGTCTAATCCCACATCCGCAAATGCTTAAACTCGCGCGCCAAGTGCTTGGTGAAGAGATACGTTATGACCACTGCGTGAGTCTCAATCGTCCAGGGGGCAATGGTGGTGCCGTATGGCATAGCCACGCATACGCTGAAGACGATCCCCGCTACGGTTTTGTCCGTATCTTTTTCTATGTTAATGGATTTGCGGCAGATGATGGTGGTTTGAAGGCTGTTCCCGGAAGCCACCTTTACCGCGATCCCAAAATTCAGGCGGCAACAGATGAAGCGTTACGAGAAGGGTGGATGGCTGGAAAAACCCATCCTGAGACCGGCAATCCCTTAGCAATTGAAGCGTTATCAGTACCGCCAGGAACGGTCGTCCTGATGTGGACACACGCAGCACACGCAGTAACCCCAAGAAAACAAGAGAGTGACACCAGATGGACAGTCGTTTACGGATATTATAAACCCGGTAAAGACCCAGGTGAAAGATGGATTACACCCGAATTTGAGCAAAAACTGATACCCGGTGCTGATGGGTTGATGTCTCCTTATTAGCAGTTAGCAATTGATAGTTGGTAAGGAGAGGCTTAGCTTGATGAAAAATCTTTTAACTGATGACCGACAACTGACAACTGATAACCCTTAAAACAGCCATGCCAAAAAATAAACCGCACATTCTATTCCTTATCAATGACGAACACCGTCCCGATGTCCAGCCAATCGAAGCGGACACGGCTATCCGCATGCCAACACTCTCTCGGTTTATGGATGAAGGCACCTACTTTCGTAACGCCTATACGCCTTCACCGATCTGTGTCCCTGCCCGACAGAGTTTTCTTTCAGGACTCTATCCCCGTAACTGCGGGAGTCTCAATTTCGGCGATCCGATGCCGACAGAGGTCCGAACGATTCCCGGACAGCTGGGAAATTACGGGTACTACTCCTGCTGCGCGGGGAAAATGCACTTCGTTGGGACGGATGTCATGCACGGCTGGCGGGAGCGGATCGGACGCGATATTATCGGCAATAACGGTTATCCATACCACGCTGTTAAAGATGAACACCACGCTCAGATTACACCAGAACCCGGTACGGGGATGAAGCAGAACAAGGTGATTCAGGAAGTCCGCGACGCGCAACCCGGCTTAGGACAATGGATGCTCCACGACCAATACAATGTGGACGGCGCACTTCTATTCCTTGAGGAGTATTTCGTCAACGCCTCTTATGATCGTCCAAAGCACAATCCACTCTGTATGGCGGTAAGCCTCATAGCACCCCACTATCCGTATCAGTGTCCACTCGACCTGTTTACTTACTATATGCAGCGCGTGGAACCGATTGTTGAAGAGCCTAACGAGCAGTTTGGATACGACAACTTTTTCAGAGTCCGAGTCGGACAAGATGTTACCTACCGTCAGGCACACCGGGCAACTGCGGCGTACTATGGTATGATTGAATGGATGGATGCACAATTCGGTCGGGTTATTGAGAAGTTAGAACATTTGAATGTCTTAGACGATTTTATCATCGTTTTCCTCTCTGACCACGGTGAAATGCTCGGCACAAAAGGACTCTGGGAGAAACAGAGTTATTTCGAGGCTTCGGCACGGGTGCCACTTTCTATCTGGTATCCGAAGCGATTTGGACGAGAACCGAAGGTCGTTGAGCAGAATGTATCGTTAGTTGATCTGTTTCCGACTATATGCGAATTAGCAGAGATACCAGCCCCTGATGAACTTGATGGACAATCACTTGTGCCCCTGATTGATGGAGATACGACTGATTGGCATGATACTGTGTATAGCGAACTCTGGCGCGCCCAAAACGGTCCCTCTGTCATGGTTAAAGAGGGCAGTTTGAAGTACTTCCGATTTGACAACGATAAAGGGTGGCCCGAACAACTCTTTGATCTCTCCAAAGATCCAGATGAACGGAACAACCTGATTGACACACCCGCCTATGCCAATGCGCTCTCAAAACTGCGCGCAAAAGCCGATGCCCTGCCTGCACCGCGCCGAAAAGACGAGAACAACAGGTTCATTGACCCACATTGTCCCATCACGTTTTAGAATTATCTCTGTTTCGTGGTACTAAAAATCGGATGCCTCTACCCAAGAAATTCATCATCTGATAAAAGTCGTCATTTCTCCACTATAGGCATCTTTGATACGTTGCGCGTGGTTCAAAAGCAAATCTAATTCTTGTATCTCATGATAGGAAAAATATCCGTATTCGGTTGTTTCGCAACTCAGACGGAGTTCGCCACCGACAATTTCCGCTTCAAAGCATAAAGCCACCAACTGGATTTTGTTTCCGTCTCGATACACGATTAACTCGTCTGGGGTTGTGTAAACGCCGATTAAGCGTTTTATTTCAACTTCCAAACCCGTTTCTTCCTCAACCTCTCTGATACACGTTTCACTTGCGCTTTCGCCCGGCTCCATCCCGCCACTTGGTAGACACCATTGGTTGTTATCTTCGCGTCTTGTTAATAGGATTTTTTCGCGGTCTTTATGAAAAATAACAGCCGAACACCCAACGCGGATTTTACCATCTTTTCCAACGCGAGGCCCTGTGATAATTTTAGCCATGCCATCTCTCCATCTGTTGTTGAAAACATGCGTTCCTTCAATAGGTGAACTAAAACAGATCGTCTGCCTCAACGAGAAAGACCCCGTCTTTTTCTGCTCTCTGTTTGAGGGCATCCGTAAAACCACTGGCGGAAAATAGAATATATCGCGAATTACGCTTCCATTGGTCAGAGACTTTCGTAGCATTTGTGATGAGATGATTTAAAACGTTTTCCCCGGCTGGAGCGTTCCACCATTTGCACTCTCCAAACCAATGGCTTCCGTCAACGTTTTTGGTCAACACATCAATTTCAAGATCGGATTCCCAATGTCTCCCGATCTGTCTGGGTGCTATCTTTAGTTTTTCTTCCCAATAGCGTCTGATATATTGGCGGCAAACGTCTTCAAAAATTTCTCCCATATACTGCGACAGGTTCGGTGCGATCATCTGCTGGTATACTAAATCTGTATTCCCGGATTCGATGAGGCTTCGATTCGGTAACACAAACCGAAACCAGAATTTAACATAGTTATCCTCAATTTTATAAAGCCCTTTTTTGCTCTTTTGAGGGGCACGTTCGGTCACCGGTGTTTCGCGTTTGACTAAACCAAGCTCTCGAAGCACGCTCAGATATTTGTTGGCATTTGTCGGATCAAGTCCAACCCGTTGGGAGATTTCATTCAATCGCGTTGCGCCACCAGCGATCGCATGCAACAAACTCGCATAAGTTCTCGGTTCTCTGAGTTCTGTGCGTAACAAAAAATTAACCTCATCAAACAAGTACCCTTGGGGAGTGAGCATCTCGTCTTTGATGCCCTGTTCAAGTGTTCTTTGGGCATGGTCTTGCGAATCGTTTGCAGTGTGCAACATAAATCGATTGAGGTACGCTGGGATACCCCCAAGGATGCCGTAAGCAATTAGTTTCTCCTTAGCAGAATATTCTGAAAAGAAATACCCGGTATCGCGATAAGACAGCGGCATCAATCGGAGTTGACCGGTGCGTCGTCCATATAACGGTGATCTTTCAGCCAGCACTTCTCGCTCCATGAAGCTTACCTGAGATCCGCACAGAATCAGGAAAAGTTTACTGTTTTTCCCGTGGAGATCCCAGAAGCGTTGGATCAGGGACGGGAGCGCTGCGTTATCCTCACAAAGATATTGAAATTCATCAAGCACCAAAACGAGCCGTTTTTCTTCTGCCTGTTGTGCAAAGTAAATGAGGGCAGATTCCCAATCATCAAAGACAAGATTTTGCAGCAGCGGGTCATTGATGGCATGCCGGGCAATTTCGGTCAGCTGCCGGAGATGGTCTCGTTCTTTCAACTGACTCGCGAGAAAATAGATGCTTCTTTTCTCTTTGCAGAACTGCAATAAGAGTTCAGTTTTCCCAACCCTTCTTCTACCGTATAATACGAAAAACTCTGCTATTTCTGACTGAAACATTCGTTCTAAAGCTGATAGTTCTTGGTGTCGATTGATGAACATAGGTTTCCCCTTAAACGACTTCAAAGTATTATACGCTAAAGTATTATACGCTAAAGTATAATTAAAATCCAATGAATTAATGGCAGCAAAATACTGCTATGAACATATCGACGCTGCAGATATGATGTATACTATTGGTAGAGTCAAACGAACACAAGAAGTTTCACAAAAATGCCTACTATTTTGGGATTGTCTTGAAATATTGCGTGATTTCCCTTGCACATATTTCGTTTTAAATGATATATTATAGTAAACAGTCTTGAAGATAGTAGGACGGACGTTGATATAGGTGCTGCCAACGGGTGAGCACTCGGACATCGCCCTTACACAGGAAATGGAGGAAGATTCCATAATGTCACAGACACAGTTATTACGTTTAGACGCTTCAATATGGGTTCGCATCGGTTGCATTGGACTTATAGGTATTCTGTTAGGATTGACAATTGCAGCGCAACCCGCCGATGCCGAGAAACTTCGGTTCGACCGAGATATTCTGCCGATCTTGTCAGATAAATGTTTCGCGTGCCACGGTCCCGATGCGGCGGTCCGGCAAGCCAATCTACGACTCGACACCAAGGAGGGGGTGTTCTCTGCACCGAGCGGTTACCCTATCATCGTTCCGGGCGAACCGGAAAACAGCGAACTTGTCCTCCGTATAACACACGAGAATATTGACGAGCGAATGCCACCGCAGATTTCCAATCGGCAGCCGACACAGGAACAGATTGATACGCTCATCCAGTGGATTGCTGAGGGTGCCGAATGGGAAGAACACTGGGTCTACAATTTACCCAAGCGGGTTGAACCACCTGCCGTCGAAAACGCAGCGTGGATCCGCAACCCTATTGACGCGTTTATACTCGGTAAATTAGAGGCGGAAGATCTTATGCCATCGGCGGAGGCAGACAAACGAACACTTATCCGGCGTTTGAACTTTGATCTGACTGGGCTGCTGCCCGCGCCTGCTGAAGTAGAACATTTCTTAAAAGATGATACCCCGGATGCCTATGAATCACTCGTCAACAGGCTTTTGTCTAAACCTCAGTACGGTGAGCAGTTGGCAATGTATTGGCTTGATCTGGTGCGCTATGCGGATACGAGCGGTTACCATGCTGACGAAAACGTGAGTATCTGGCCCTATCGAGACTATGTCATAAAAGCGTTTAATGACAATATGCCGTTTGATCAGTTCACGATCGAAAACCTCGCAGGGGATCTCCTACCGAACGCTACGCCTGCACAAAAAGTTGCCGCCGGTTATAACCGTCTGAATCAGACGACTTCAGAGGGGGGCGCACAAGCGAAGGAATATCTCGCAATCTATGCCGCAGACCGCGTACGGACAACTGCATCCGTCTGGTTAGGCGCGACCCTCGGCTGCGCACAGTGTCACGACCACAAATTTGACCCCTTCACAGCAAAAGATTTTTACAGTTTCGCAGCCTTTTTCGCTGATGTTAAAGGACCCGGCGTATATGGCGGCGGCAGCAAATGGGAACCCGTTGTGATGTTACCCACACCCGCACAGGAGTCCGGACTGCGGGACGTTGACGACGAATTAACGAAATTGGAGCAGATATTCAAGACATCATCGCCGGGATTGGAAGCAGAGCAGACGAAGTGGGAGGACGAGATCCGTTCACTTCTCGAGTCAACGGAACCTACTGATTTTGCTTGGGTGGACGACGCACAAGCAAACGGGGGTAGGAATCAAGGGACGTGGACGTTTGTCGGCAAAAACGAAGCACCTGTTTTCAGTAAATTGTTATCACGTCGCCAGACAACAACAGATGAAAAAACAATCCAGCACGCTTTCCAAGGTGCTAATCGGAAGTTCACCCTCGCTGAAGGTGATCAACTGTTTGCCTATATCTGGATTGACCCTGAAGCACCTCCAAAAACGGTTATGCTCCAATGGAATGACGGAAATTGGGACCACCGCGCCTTTTGGGGTGAGGATAAAATTGACTTCGGTGGGATTGGCAATGACACGCCTGCTCACAAACCGATGGGGCCCCTGCCAGCGTCTGGCGAGTGGGTTCGGCTTGAAGTGGATCCTACGGATGTTGGATTGAAACCCGGAAGTGTGCTTAACGGAATGGCTTTTGCACAGTTTGGTGGTACTGCTTATTGGGATGTCGCCGGTATTGCGACAACGCGTGGAGCCGCAGTGAAACACACACATACGCCACAGGTTATTGCAGCAATTCAGGTAGATACTTCCGTCAGAACGACAAGCCAGCGCGAACAGATTGCAGCGGAGCATCGCCGCATCACACCCGCGCTTGACGGTATCCGCAATCAGATGGCAGATTTGCGAAAGCAGAAAGCCGAGATTGAAAAGCAGATTCCCTATTCGCTCACGACTGAATCCACACTACCCCGCACAACGCGCGTGCTACCAAGAGGCAACTGGATGGACGATTCCGGTGAGATCGTTGAACCGATGATACCGACTTTCCTTGGCGATCTCGGTATCAAAAACCGTCGTCCAACCCGATTGGAACTTGCACGATGGGTCGTGTCAAGGGATAACCCGTTGACGGCGCGTGCCTTTGTCAATCGTCTGTGGGCACTCTACTTTGGTACCGGACTGTCCCGGGTCTTGGATGACCTTGGCGCACAGGGTGAATCGCCTGTACATCCTGAACTCCTCGACTGGCTCGCCGTGGAATTTATGGAGAGTGGTTGGAACGTCAAACATATCGTGAAGCTTATCGTCACTTCAAACACCTATCGCCAGTCCTCGAAAGCGACGGAGGTGTTACGCGAAAGGGACGCTTACAATCGCTTAGTCGCACGCCAATCAAGTTGGCGGCTCCATGCAGAGACTGTCCGCGATAATGCTTTGTTATTGAGCGGACTCCTTGTTTCCAAAATTGGTGGCCCGAGTGTGAGACCCTATCAACCAAAGGGTTATTATTCAAATCTAAACTTCCCAAAGCGCACCTACGTGCACGACAAGGGAGAAAGCCAGTATCGCCGTGGGCTCTATACACATTGGCAGCGCACTTTCTTGCATCCGAGCATGATGGCGTTTGACGCTCCGAGTCGTCAGGAATGCACCGCCGAGCGCGCAACCTCAAATACACCCATGCAGGCACTCACCCTACTCAACGATCCGACTTACGTTGAGGCAGCACGTATCTTTGCGACACGGATTATCCGCGAGGGAGGTGAATCCGTTGCGGATCGTATCAACTGGGCGTACCAGTCGGCACTGTCTCGGATGCCGCAGCCGAAGGAACTGGAGGTTATGACAAATCTCTATGAGAAACACCAAGTCGAGTATACCGCTCATCTTGATGCTGCGGGCGCGTTGGTCGCAGTAGGCGAGACACCTGCAACAGAGGATGTTGAACCTGCCGAACTTGCTGCTTGGACTTCCGTCGGACGGGTGATACTGAACTTGCATGAAACGATCACTCGGTACTAATCGTCGCTCGTTTAGATCCAGTAGGCGCGGTTTTCAACCGCGCTGCCATTACGTATTGAAGTGATTCTGGAAGATTATGGTCGGCTTTGTCATAAGAGGTTTACAAGTAAAAAGGAATGCTAAGTCTTATTGTAAGAAATCTAATTGGACATGGACTATCTGAATGAATAGGAGGTATTAGGTATAGCTATGAATATTCATGAAGAAACCAATCTTCGCCTTACGAGGCGAACATTTCTGGGGAAAACGGTGCGGAGTGTCGGATCCCTCGCGCTCGCATCTTTACTGACACCATCAATTATCAATGCTGCGCCGGAGATTGAGAAGTGGCACGGGATTATTACCGAACCACATGTGCCACCCAAGGCGAAAACTATTATCCATCTCTGCATGGCAGGCGGTCCCTCGCATCTGGAGACTTTGGATTACAAACCGAAACTCGCAGAACTCCACGGGCAACCGATGCCAAAGTCTTTCACCGAAGGGCAGCCAATTGCGCAACTCCAAGGACAAGCGAATTCGCTTAAGTGCTTGGGACCCACACATGAATTCAAAAAGTGGGGTGAATCCGGTCAAGAGATGAGTACGGCGTTTCCGCACATCGGAAGCCTCGCCGACGATATTTGCATCGTCCGCTCTCTGAAAACCGAGCAGATTAATCACGACCCGGCACACACTTTTATGAACACCGGGACCGCAATCGCTGGTAGACCGAGTATGGGTTCGTGGCTGCTCTATGGGCTTGGAAGTGAAAACGAAAACCTGCCGGGCTATGTTGTTCTCACCTCCTCTGGTGGTGGGCAGGACCAACCGATTGCGACACGGCAGTGGCATAGCGGGTTCCTCCCCGGTCAATTTCAAGGGGTCCAGTTCCATTCAACCGGCGATCCCGTTCACTATGTCACCAACCCCGGCGGCGTGAACACAGAACAGCAGCGCGATGTGGTAGATGCCGTGCAATCGTTGAACAGTATGCTCGACGAGACCGTGGACGATCCAGCAATCTCGACGCGTATTAGTCAGTACGAGATGGCGTTCCGAATGCAGACGAGTGTCCCAGAGTTAACCGACATCTCCAAAGAACCGCAGCATGTCCTTGATATGTACGGCGCGAAACCGGGTGACGGTTCCTACGCCTCAAACTGCCTCCTCGCACGGCGATTAGCAGAACGCGGCGTGCGCTTTATCCAACTCTATCATCGCGGTTGGGATCATCACGGCGGTATTGAAAACGCGATTAAGACAACCGCTGGCTATGTCGATAAGGCAACAGCGGCACTCGTCAACGACCTGAAACAGCGTGGTATGTTAGATGAAACTTTAGTCATCTGGGGTGGCGAGTTCGGTCGGACACCGATGGCTCAAGGCACCGGACGCGACCATCATATCCAAGGGTTCTCAATGTGGATGGCAGGCGGTGGCATCAAAGGCGGTATCAGTTACGGGAACACCGATGAGTTAGGATACAGTGCCGTTGAAAATATCGTGCATGTCCACGACTTCCACGCCACGATGCTACACCTCTTCGGGATTAACCACGAAAAACTGGTCTATCGCTTCCAAGGCCGAGATTTCCGTCTCACCGATGTCCACGGACACGTCGTCCGCGACATCTTAGCTTAAAAGGAGAAGGACACTAATATGCCAAGAGAACTCATTGCACCAGCACGAGAACAGGTCGCTTTCCGAGAATATGAAAGCCAATCCTTACAACCCAACGAAATTCGGGTCAAGAGCCAGTTTGGTGCAGCCAAACACGGTTCAGAGATGGCATCGTATAAGGGGTATGCCGGCCCACGCGGTGGCTACGATGGAGAATATAAGGTCTTTCAAGCAAACACCTCCGGAATGGTACACTATCCTTCAGGACTTGGGAATATGTGTGTGGGTGAAGTCACCGAGATTGGGGCGGACGTTACCGAATTTGAGGTCGGAGAGCGCGTTTTTCGGCACAGTTCCTTTCGAGAGGAAAATGTCTGGGGCACAGCAGGTGTCCGTAAACTGCCGGAGGGGGTGCCTTGGCAGGCAGCCGTCTGTTTAGACCCGACGGATTTTGCCCTCGGTGCTGTGCGAGACGGTCATGTGCGCATTGGTGATGCCGTGGCAGTCTTTGGAATGGGTGGCATTGGGCTGATGGCACTGCAGCTCGCTAAGTTGGCGGGTGCCTATCCTGTCATTGGTGTCGATCCGCTCGAATTGCGCCGTAATGTTGCTCTCGAATGTGGTGCTGATATAGTTATCGACCCTTCAACAGAGGATGCCGGTTTGGAGATTAAAAAAGCCACCAACAAACGCGGGGCTGACGTTTGTATTGAATATAGCGGGCATCATACGGCACTCCAAGCGGCGATTCGCGGTGTGACGTATCTCGGAACGGTCGTCGCTGGCGCCTGGCCCGGTATCTACCCAGCAGGATTAGATCTCGGTGCCGAAGCGCATTTCAATCGACCTACTATTGTTTTCTCACGCGCGTGTAGTGAACCGAATCCTGAATATCCAAATTGGAATGAAGGCAGACTCTTTGAAATCAGTTTGCGGCTCCTTTATGATGGCAGTCTGAAGTCTGAGCCTGTTATTTATCCTGTTGTCGATTTCGACGATCTATTGGACGAGTATCCAAAAATCGCAACCGACCCGGGTGAGAACGTAAAGTTAGGTGTTCGCTTCGCATAACCTCAATTAGGACTTACGTATTCCCTCTCAAAATCCCCCTGATAAGGGGGATTTTGGGGGTTTATAGTAAAGCACGAAAATAAGTTGGCACTCCACGATAACATCGCCGCTCGTAGGGGCTGGGTTACCCAGTCCGTACGAGCAACTACGTGTCCAAATAATTATGGGCTTTACTATAAAGGACGGAAATCCCACTTTTTGCGTCTACATGTCCGACACCCTAAAGGAAAGGGAAGCTATGACTGCTGGAATCATGTTGGCTTTAATGAGCATCGCATCATCCCAGATTATTGGCGACACCGTAATGGAAAGCATTGAAGTAACGCCGAGAATCGAAATAGCAGAGATACCAAGCAAATTTTCTGCTTTCAGACAAGTAGGTTGTGATAAGTATGTCAACGTTTTCGGTATTCACATCTTCGCAAGCCGAACAACACCTGAAGATAAACTCTCTCACGCCGCAGACGTTTTGGCACAATACCTCGATAACGACGAAAACGGCATTCCCGACAACACGCTGGTGCTCAGTCACCTCGTGAGCCGAAACGTCTTCATCATCATGCCCGGAACAGAGGCGGAGATGGAGCAGTTGGACATGGGGCTGTTAGCAAACGCGGGCTATCGCTTTGGTCAAGACCTATATGGCGCAGAAACCAAGCCGGATTTCCTTGTCGATGGCAAAATCAATGCCCCTGATGGTCATTACTACGACGGCGCATTAGAGGAAATCCTGCATCCCATTACACAACACGGGTATGCCAACGCTTACCCTGAGGTGTTCGGGGAGAAACGGGGGTCCACCTTAGCGAACTGCATGGATACCGCCCGTGGCGGGTATTTCGAGCAAGTGCCAAAAGGTGGTCCCAAGAGCGGCTACCCAGCAGAAGCGTGGTATCACTATACCGATGAAACCTGTGACTACGGTTGTATGGTTACGGAGTATGTCTACTGGGCTTTGACATCGATATTGGGGACACAGGACTTTCCAGGGCGACACGAGGCACTCAGAGTCGAATGGGAATTGAATACCAGAGAACGGGTTAAAACTGGGGATACTGCAGTTTATGAACTCCTGACAGACCCGCAATACAAATTCCCAACCACCAAAGCACCAGATGGAGACTACAAACCATCGGCATTTCCCGTTACAGTTGTTCCTATCATTGCTGTTGAAGATGAAGATTAATAACGGTGGCAGTCCGTTGTGAAACAACAGCGCGCAGCGTCGCAGTAGGAGATGGGGGCACGCAAGCGAGGACGCATTATTGTAATCCCGCCGCCCGCAGCACCGTTTCCTGAACTGCGAACTCGTGGTCGAGTGAACGATCTGGGGATTTCTCGCCCCGAATATCAGCGACAAACGCTCGAAGGCTTTCGACATAGCGCGGTCTCGGCTCCACAGGCACTGTCTGCCAGCCTTTAGCATACCCATCCCGATCCGCGTCAAGACACAACCGCAACGCTGGCGGTTCAAGCGGCTCAAGGATCGCACTGCCGCGTGTCCCATAAACTTCCAACCGCCTCGATTTACCCGAATCGATCTCCAACGATGTTGACTCAAGAATCGCTAACGCTCTCGGATATTCAAATACAGCTGCTGTATTGTTCCGATACCACGGCACGTCGTGTCCATCGTGCCTCGAAAAGGGTGTCACCCGTGTCGGTCGTCCCAGCAATGCCACGATGATGTCGGTGAGATGACAAGCGAGGATGAACATAATACCGCCCGAATGTTCACCGAGTGAATCCCAGCGTTGCCAATGCGCTTCGCTTGAAGGGCCTGATGAAATTCGCGCCCGCACCGAAAAAATATCACCGAGTTTACCGGAGTTCACCCAATCAAGGATAAACTGAAAACCAGCGTTGTATCGGAACATATAACCGAGTTGAACGAGCAGATTTTTGTCTTGTGCAATATCCAAAACCTCTCGAAACGTATCAAGATTATCACCGGCAGGTTTATCGAACCAAACATGCTTGTCGTGTTCAAGAATCTCCCGTGCAAAGGTGAGATTCTGCGACACCCGCCCCTGCGCTGCAACCGCAACGATTGTTTCGTCTTCAAGTATTTCCTCTTTGGATGTAAACCAGTGAACGCCTTCATAGACGGAGGTTTGACCAAGGGTCTCTCGGACTGCTGCTGACGGCTCAAAGACACCGGCGAAGTCAATTTCGTCACTTTCCTTCATCACACGGGCTTTCCCAGAAGCATGGTCATGGGAAATACCGTATTGTGCAAGTCTCATTTTCACGTTTTTTTCTCCTGTTTGAAACCTGTGATTCCCAAAAACATAGGTAAAGTTTAACATGATTCTATCACATAATCCACATTGCCTGATAGAAAAAATGAATGCAATTTTATTCGAGTTACTCAGTTTATATTATAGTAAAATCCAAAAATAAGTTTACACTTGTCGCCTCAATTTTGTAGCATAGGCTGTTGGTTCCTGTGGCAGTATAAGATGCGACTTCACAGTTCGCGCTACTATACACCTACTATACCAATCAAGGCCGCGAAATTGGAACGCGCCGATTTTCCTTGATTTAAGGTTGGCACGGCTATTAAAATAGGGACACTTAGCACGACCTTTTTTTGATTTTAACACGATGGACGGAAAATAAAAAAGGAGTCAAGCAGATGAGAAAATATTTCTGGATACTCGCGGTTCTTGCGTTTTGTGTTGTAACTTTCGAGGCAACCGCGCAAGTGACGGAAGGTTTACACTTTTACCTGCCCTTCAACGAAGGAAAAGGCGATATTGCCAAGGATGTCGGGCCGAAAGGGTTTGAAGCCGAACTCCACGACAGCGCGAAATTCGTCGCCAAAGGCAAGGTCGGTGGTGCAATAGAGTTCTCAGGAGGGCCGGCACTGATAAAGGATCCGGGAGGACAGAGCGAACTCTATGTCGAGCATCTGACCGTCGCGGTTTGGATACACCCATTTGAAATATCCAATGTCGCTCTCGGCAATGGACACGTCTACGGAAACATATTTTACGACAAATCGGGAACAAGCGACGATAATGTCGAATTCGGACTCGGTAGTGGTGAGGGATTGTATTGGTACATCAATTCCGGACAAAAGAAGATGGGACCCTTTAACGGTGCGGATGTCGATACGACCGTTTCACTGCCGAACTTAGGTTTAAAGCCAGATAACTGGTATCATGTCGTCGGGACTTTTGATGATGAAAGCCTTGAAGTCTACGTTGATGGTGAACTTGTCGGTGAAAAGGCGACACCGAAAAACGGTCCCGTGATGGTCTGGAACGACAACAACATCGAAATCGGTGGACGACCTGATACGAACGGCGGTGCCAACCTCTACAAAGGCTTGCTCGACGAATTAGCGGTGTACGATCGCGCATTAACCGCAAAAGAGGTAGAAACAGTCATGAACGCAAGGGACATTCTGACGGTAGATGCTGCAGGTAAATTAACAACGACATGGGGTGCACTCAAGACAAGGTAGCAGGCACACGCCGTATGCCGTCAACAGTATTTCCGCCAAAACCGGTGCGGTTGGGAAACCGCACCTATCCTACTAAGAGACAGGTGTGCTTAGAAAATCACGCCTACGTCAATTGAAGATGGTGGAAGCGCAGAAATCTCACCATACAATCCACTGACAATTGATAACAAACCACATAACTAATCCAAACTTGTTCCTGCCGTATTTTCAAGCATAAAAACCCAAAATGTGCTATACTAATTGCATACTGGTTTCCATACAATAGGAGAAAAAGATGATAAAATGGACATTATGTTTAGCAACAATTCTCTGTTTCGGGATTGCTGCCCACAGTAGTGCAAAAGAACTTACATTAGACGATATTTTTCCAACCGACCGGGTTATAGATGTGCAGATCACGGTTTCGCAAGGAGATTGGGACACAATTCGGTATCAGTCACGGGATTTTGTGAGTGCGTTGAACGAGAAGCGACAGTTCGGTCCGCTGGATCATCCCTATACCTACGTCGAAGCGAGCGTGAGTATTGACGGGGTAGTCTTTCCGAAAGTCGGAATTCGCAAAAAAGGGTTCATCGGTTCGCAAAGCCATACCCGTCCGTCTCTGAAAATCAAACTAAATCACGTTGACAAAGAGGGCGGAATCGAAGGTCTGACGAACCTGACACTTAATAACAACAAACAGGATACAAGCCAAGTAAGTCAATTTATGGGGTATGCGTTGTTTAACGCGATCGGCTCTCCGGCACCGCGAGGCGCGTATGCGAAGGTAACGGTGAACGGCAAAAGCTTAGGGATATATTCCCATGTGGAAACCGTCCGCAAACCACTTTTGAAACGTGCTTTCGGAAATGACGACGGCTCACTCTATGAAGGCACTGTCGTCGATTTTCACGAGGAATGGGAGAACAGTTTTGAACATAAAAGAGGCGACGATACGCTTGGCAGAGAAAAAATTATCGCGTTAATTGACGTGCTTGCAGATAACCAAGTAACGGAAGCAGCTGTCGGTGAACTCGTCGATTTAGATAGTTTTTACCAGTTTTGGGCAATCGAAAGTCTACTCGGTTTCTGGGATGGCTATTCCGGAAACAATAACAATTATTTCATTTACCTTAATCCTGATACAGATAAATTTCACTTTTTACCGTGGGGAGCGGATTCGCTGTTTACAAATCTCAAGATGGACTTCCGAGGAAATGCACACGCACCGACTTCCGTCAAGACACAAGGGTTGATTGCCTACAGATTGTATCAACTTGAGACGGGGCGCGAGCGGTACGCAAAAACGATGGTGGAACTCCTTAAAAACTACTGGAACGAAGTAGAACTGCTTGCCGAGTTGGACAGGGTCGCTGCAATGATTCAGCCTTATCTCTTACCCGAACAACGTGAATTTCAACGAGAAGAATGGGGCGGAAGAGGCGGAAAACAGACCTTTGAGAACCAACTCGCGGAGGTTCGTGATTTCATCCGTATCCGTAAAAACGACATACTGCAGGAAATTGGCGATGGGATGCCTGTCTGGCGTAGGAAACCGCGTCCGCCGTTGGTTATGGGACCTGAAGGGTTTGACATGAAAAAATTCATTCAATTGCCCGAGGAAGGGCTGTGGCATGCCGCGCGCACCGGTGATCTCCAAGCCATGAAACGCTACATCTCAGAAGGAACCGATGTCAACGCCCCAGACGAGAATATGAACATATCCCCTTTGGCATGGAGTGCATCTCACGGACAAACTGGAGCAACTCGCCTCCTTATTGAAAATGGTGCTGACGTTAACATAAAAGACGATAACGGCAGCACACCCTTGCACAGTGCCGCAGTTTTCGGCAGAGCAGAGGTCGCGAAACTTCTTGTCGAGAGCGGGGCAAACCTACAGGTACGCAACGATGATGGCGCAACACCAGCGGATACCTTGCACCTCGATTGGAGAACTACCGGCTTTATTGGCGGTTTGATGGGCGTAGAGGTCGAGAGGGAAAATATCGCTGTCATGCAGAGCGGTAGGAACGAAATTGCGAAACTCTTTGGGGTCAAAGAATTTGATAGCAAGGACATAGCCTCCGCCAATGACCTACCGGGCGCAGTTTTTATTGGAGATCTCGCGGCGATTAAACGGGCTTTAACGGATGGCGCGGATCCCAATGTGCAGGACCCGCAATCCGGAAGCACAATGTTGTCCATTGCTTCACTAATGGGACACACAGAAGTTGTGGCACTCCTCCTTGAACACGGCGCAGATGTCAATGCGAAAAGTCGGGACGGTGGAACGCCACTGCATGCGGCGGCTTTCCTTGGACGTGCCGAGACAGTGAAGCTCCTTCTTAAGAAAGGCGCAGATACGACACTCCGAAATAATATGGGTAGCATAGCAATCGATGGTGCAAAGTTAGATTGGACATTTACCAAAGGTATTATCGGTATGCTGCAAATTGAGGTAGACGAGGCGGAAGTCAAAGCAGGCAGAGCCGAAGTTATAAAACTCATCTCTCGCCACAGTAGGAAATAAACACGACACGGAGGTGGAACGGATGCATAATTCGCAGACCAACCCTGAATCTATTCAAGGGGTCCCAGTGCCTCACACAATGACGTTAGAGGAATTTCTTGAAAACGATTTAGAGGGGTATGAGTATATAAAAGGAGAATTAGTTCCCATGGCAGCTGCGGCAATTGTACATGGTGAAATAGGATCTAACGTCCATTTTCTTTTAGCATCACACGTGCGTGAAAATAAATTAGGGCGTTTATATATTGCGGAAACAACATTTCAATTAGGGGATCGGGTCGTAAAGCCTGATATTGGATTTGTCTCCACAGAACGGTTGTCAGATGATAAATTAAAAGGATTCTCCGGGGCTCCTGACCTTGCTATTGAGATAATGTCACCAACAGATAAGCATTATGATGCTACCGAAAAGGCGTTAGCCTACCTAAAAGCACGGACACGCCTCGTTTGGGTTATTGAACCGGTTGCGAAGACAGTAATGGTCTATCGTTCTCCAACGAATATCTCATTGCTAACCTGTGATGACATATTGACGGGTGAAGATGTCGTTGAAGGGTTTACGTGTCCAGTTGCACAGTTGTTTGAATAGGAGGAATAGTTGTCAGTCTTCAGAGGAATAGTTGTTAGTGGTCAGTGGTCAGTTAAAAAGGTTTATTGTGGCAGGTACAACAAAAGCAACTGCCACAAGGTGACTCTTAACTGATAACTGAAAACTATTAAAACTGAAAACTGATGACTGATAACTGAAAACGAATAATGGCAAAACAGATTAACTACACTGACATCTTAGAAACCGGCGATAGCGAGATTTATGATATTCAGACGCACGCCGCCGGTCCCGAAGGCAGTCTGCCGCTCACCGCAGAGATGCTTCTCAATCGACCGAGTGGCGACGTATTTGGCTTGACCCACAACGCCGCCATGGGCTGGGCTCCAACCGAGCTGCGACGCGAGGAATTCCTGATTCTCAGCACACAAGGCGGTATCCGTGCGCCTGACGGCAGCCCTATTGCGCTTGGATATCATACCGGACATTGGGAAGTCGGGCTTCTCATGCAGGCGGTCGCGCACGAATTGAAGAACCTCGCGGCGATTCCGTTTGCAGGCTACTGCTCCGATCCGTGCGATGGACGCACACAAGGCACCGTCGGCATGATGGACAGTCTCGCTTACCGGAACGACGCAGCACAGATCTTCCGCCGACTCATCCGTTCCCTACCCACACGGAAAGGCGTTGTCGGTGTTGCCACCTGCGATAAAGGGTTGCCTGCGATGATGATGGCACTCGCCGCCATGCGGGAACTTCCCGCAGTCCTTGTTCCAGGGGGTGTGACATTACCACCTACGACAGGCGAAGATGCTGGGAAAATCCAGACAATCGGTGCCCGTTTCGCACACGGTGAAATTAGCCTCCAAGACGCAGCGGACATGGGATGTCGTGCTTGTGCAACTCCCGGCGGTGGCTGTCAATTTTTGGGAACTGCGGCGACTTCACAAGTTGTCGGTGAAGCGTTGGGAATGAGCTTAACACATACGGCATTAGCACCGTCTGGTCAGAATATCTGGTCGGATATGGGACTCCGTTCTGCACGCGCTGTCGTGAATCTGGCTGCAAAAGGGTTGACGATGAACGATATCGTTACACCGGCAGCGATTCGGAACGCCATGGTCGTGCATGCCGCGTTTGGCGGTTCAACAAACCTCTTGTTGCATATCCCCGCGATTGCACATGCTGCAGGACTCCAACGGCCGACGATAGATGATTGGACTGAGGTGAATCAGAGCGTCCCGCGGCTTGTCGATGTCCTACCCAACGGACCCGTTGGGCATCCAACAGTCCGAGTCTTCCTTGCAGGCGGCGTGCCTGAAGTAATGCTCCATCTGCGAGAATTAGGATGCCTCAACGAAGACGTACTCACCGCAACAGGCGAAACTCTCGGTAGTAACCTCGATTGGTGGGCAGCCTCTGAACGGCGCGCGCGTGTCCGAGAAATTCTGGAAGATCGGGATAACGTACCCGCCGACGCCGTAATTCTAAATCCAGATGCCGCTGAAGCAGCAGGATTGACGAGCACTGTCACATTTCCGCGTGGGAACCTCGCACCAGAGGGATCCGTCATTAAAAGCACTGCGATTGACCCGAGCGTCGTTGATGCCGACGGTGTGTATCGGATGACGGGACCGGCACGGGTCTTTGTCCGGGAATCCGATGCAATACAGACCCTTAAAGGTCAGGGAGAAGTTAAGATCCAACCGGGAGACATTATGGTGCTGTGTTGTCGCGGTCCGCAAGGGACAGGCATGGAGGAAGTTTATCAGATAACAGCAGCATTGAAACACCTTTCATTCGGTAAAGACATCGCCTTGATTACGGATGCCCGGTTCTCTGGCGTCTCAACGGGTGCATGTATCGGACACGTCGGACCGGAGGCACTCGCTGGGGGTCCGATCGGCAAAGTGCTTGATGGTGACACAATTCAGATTGAGATTGATACCCGACGACTTGAGGGGAGTATTAATTTGGTCGGGCATGGCAGCGAGAATTTCGGTGCTGAAGTCGGTGAACGCGTGTTAGCGGAACGTCAGGCGCGACCCGATCTCTCGCCGGACGAAGCGTTACCAGATGATACGCGACTCTGGGCAGCACTACAATCCGTCGGTGGTGGCACATGGGGCGGCTGCGTCTACGACGTAGACGCGATCCTCAATGCTTTGAAATAGTTATCAGTTATCGGTTATCAGTTTTCAGTTAAAACTGACAACTAACAACTGGCACTCTTAAAACCATGAGATACTGGATCCTGTCTCTGCTGTACATGGCACTTATTTTTTCGGTCTCGTCTTTGGAGCAATCGCAGCTGCCGATGCCGGAATTTGAGTGGCTGACGATTGACAAACTCTACCATTTTATTGAATATGCCATACTGGGTGGACTACTCGCCATAGCCTTCGTAAAGGCGAAACCCGCGATAATACCATCAAAACTTATATGGCTTGTTGCAGCGGTGCTCTCAATTCTCTATGGCGCGAGCGATGAATGGCATCAGACATTCGTCCCCGGTAGATACGCTACCTTTGCAGATTGGGTGGCAGATGTGCTTGGATCAATCGCCGGAGTGCTGGCGGTCTATCTCTATTATAAAAAAACGAAAGTTAGTACTAAAAAACCGTAGTCCGTAATGTAATGGAGGGGTTTTTGCTTGGGGTATTTACTTGGGTGTTTCTGCGGATTTCTTCAGATTACGCCTTGGAACGTCAAATAAGAATCTCGCCTGACCGAACCGCAAGGAAAGTTAAAAGTATGCATCCACTTGTTGAATTGAAGGTGCCGGAAGGATCCGTTGCTGTTCACTGGTTTGAACAGAGCAGTTTTGCCTTAAAGAATCCAACTGGGACCATTGTCCAAATTGACCCTTATTTTCCGCGGGAACGTCCCGCTGACCGTTTTATTCATACCGAGCCGCCGCTCGATGAATCGGCACTTCCAACTGATTTTGTGCTCTTGACACACGCACATGGAGATCACACCTGCCCAGAATCTATACGTCGGATGTGGGAAACTTCCAATGCGATACAGTTTGTGGGGCCCGAAGAGAGTGTGCGTCAAATTTTCGCTGAAACAGATGTCGCCGCTGCGAACATCTCGGAGGTCTGTGCCGGAGAATCTACGACACTCAACGGTCTCACCGTACATGCCGTCTATGCCAAACCGCCTGACGGCGATGCTTCTGCTGACATAGCACCACCTGATGTGACGCATTTGGGATATGTGATTGTCAGTAATGGCGTAACACTTTACTTCAGCGGCGATCCAATCAATAATTTCGCAGAACACGACGCACTAATTTCAGCAGTGGCAGCACATAAACCGGACATCGGTTTTCTGACGAACCACCCAACTGAGGGTGAATTTCCGTTCTATGATGGGTGCGTCAAAATGGCGACGCGGATCGGACTGAAGCATGCAGTTCCGGTGCATCGTGCCTGTTTCGTTACCCGTGATTATGATCCGAACGAGTGGGCAGCACAGTTTCCGTCAGGCGGTCCCGAACCATTGATTATTGAGAGAAATTCTCATATTATTTATCAATAGTTATTAGTCATCAGTACGATTTTTTTCTGCGAAAAAAATCTTTCAGTTTTCAGAAAGAGACCTTGAAATTATCCAAAACCTCTTGTAACTGATAACTGATAACTGATAACTGACAACTCTAAAAGAGGTACAGATACAGATATGTCGCTTCAAGAACAAAAGACTCCCCTTGTCGGTATCGTGATGGGAAGCGATTCCGACTTGGAAAAAATGGCAGAAGCCGCAAAGGTTTTAGAAGAATTTGAGATCCCGTTCGAGATAACGATCTCTTCCGCACACCGCTCACCAGAACGGACAACAGCGTGGACAGAGAGGATTAAAGCGGAAGGGGGACAGGTAATTATCGCTGGTGCCGGACGTGCCGCACATCTTGCAGGTGTCATCGCAGCACACACGACGCTACCGGTCATCGGTGTGCCGATTGACGGCGGACCGCTTGACGGGGTAGATGCGCTGTATGCTACAGTCCAGATGCCGCCGGGTATTCCTGTCGGAACAATGGCAATCGGCTCCGGTGGTGCGAGAAATGCAGGGCTATTTGCTGTTCAAATTCTGGCACTCCAATTCCCTGAACTTGATGCAAAATTGTTGGCGTATAAAGCGAAGTTGAGTGATGGTGTCGCCGAGAAAGCAGCGCGTCTGCAAGAGGTTGGCTACCAGAATTATTAGAGGACAAAGTGCCACAACCTAAAGGATGGATCTCCTCCTTGGAGAGTGATGATGTTTCATAAAAACCATACATTTTGGCTGTTAAGTCTACTTTTTCTTATCACCGGATGCACAATCTTCTCGCAAAATTCATCTCCACCACCAATAGTTGACCCGGTGGTGGAGCGCGGCCGGCAGTGGCAGAAGCTGATTGAGACAGGCAATAATGAACTAAAACAGGGTGACCTGCGTGCAGCACTTGCTGCTTACGAAACGGCTATTACGCTCCGACCGAATGCCAGCGAGATCCAACGCAAAATAGCGGAAATATACTATCAACTTCAGGAATACGAGAACGCGAGGAACGCATTTGTTGCTTTTTTGGCTCTTAAGCCGAAGAATATCACGGCTCTAAAATACGCTGGATACCTTTCTGAGAAATTAATCGACTACGCCGCTGCTGCTGAATACTATGAGCGGGTTCTCGGAGTTTCAGGAGATAACCTCTATGCATTAAACCATCTCGGTTTAGCCTATAAACAACTCGAACGCTATGATGAGGCGGTGGAGGTCCTCCACAAAGCACTATCGCTTGATCCGAAGTGTGAACGTCCAGAAAGCGAAAATTTACACAATTACTTGGGGTTAATCTATCTCGGACAAGGTAAACTTGGTGAAGCAATCGCTGAATTACGGGAGTCCATTCGGCTATTTCCGAAGGATACTTGGGCAGGAGAACAACTCGCTGCAATCTATGAAGAGCAACAGCGGTACTTTGAGGCACAACTGCAATACCAACGAATTTTGGAAATTGATCCGGATAACCTCCTCGCCTTGACACGACTCCAAGCACTCGCACAACTGAATCTCGGTTCGAGGCAGGTTACCGATGTACCGCCTGTCACCCTCCTGACGCCGGATGTTGAGCATATTATCGCGAATGCCCCTGACGCGAGCGACTATCCTGACGCTGATACGCTGGTGCTATTTAACCATTTCAGCCACGACGTTTTGCCGACAGGACAGTCGCGTTACACAACACACCAAGTTGTTAAAATCCTCACCGAAAGGGGTATTCAGAGATACGGGGATATTGCTATCCCTTACCAACCTGCTGCGCAGAATATAGAGGTAAACATCGCAAGAACAATCACAGCGGATGGAACGATCCTGCAACCACCCGATGAAGCCTTTAACGACGTAACGCCGCCCGGTTTGTTGGCTCAAAACCTCTATTCTGACGCTATGTGGAAGGTCATCTCTATGGTTGGTCTCGCACCGGGAGTCTGCATCGAGTACCAGGTAACGCTCGAAGATAAAGTGCCAGGAGGAGAAACATGGATTACTGGCGGATATAATTTTCAGGCAACAGAGGCAACACTGGAAACCACCTTCGCGCTTCAGATACCCAAAGCGTGGCACCTTCAATGGGGAGTTGCTAACGAGCCAAATTCACAGGTGCCTGTAATATCCCATACAGAAAATGATACGCTCATCTATATATGGAAGTACGGCGAGATGCCCGCGCTGACGTTGGAAGAAGGCATGCCACACATTAACGACATCGTACCACGTTTGCGCTATTCCTCAATTGAGGATTGGGACAGTGTCTATGCGTGGTATAAAGACCTCGCGAAAGGGAGATATGCCCCCGATACCGATATTGAAGCAAAAGTCCAGCAGCTAACCAGCGATCTGACGACGGAGGCGGCGAGAATACGCGCGATCTATCATTTTGTCACCACAAACATCCGGTACGTCGGTATTGAACTTGGACGGAGTGCTTACCAACCTTCGCCTGCCACCGAGGTTTTTCAAATGCAATACGGGGATTGCAAAGATAAAACGACACTCCTGATTTCAATGCTCGATTTGGCGGGTATCAAAGCCTACCCGGTCCTTGTGAGTGTCGCACCGCACGAACGCGTTGATACTACACTACCTTCGCTCAGCCAGTTTAACCACATGATCGCCGCAATTCCTACCAGCACAAATACTTATATATGGTTGGATCCTACAGCTGCAACCTGTAGTTATGGGGACCTCCCATATAACGTGCAAGGGCGCACAGGGTTTCTTATCTCCGATACACACGGCAAGTTTGTGGAGATACCTATTTATCCATCAGAAGCCAACCGACTTCTCAGCACAACAGAATTGACGTTAGACAACGATGGTAGTCTGCAAGGCACGCTTTACATCCAGACAAATGGACAGTATGATCTAAATACCCGATGGGCATACCAGCAGATACATCCCAATGCCCTGAAAACTACCTTAACGACTGAACTCAGCCAGCAATTTCCGGGCATCCAGGTGGCGTGGGCCGAGATGTCCAACCTTCGTGATTTAAACGTGCCGGTGACAATTAATCTCGGTTTCCATGTTGAGAATTATGGAACGTCGGTGGGAAACGATATGCTATTACCCTTACCTATTGATGAGTTCGCCGACTACGCTGGAACCTTTGCTAACGAACAACGCACCTATTCATTGGACTTAGGTTATCCGATGCAAATCGAAAAGGCAATCCGCATCCAAATTCCAGATGGATGGACGGCTACACTGCCAAACGATATTCACCACGCTACAGAAAATGCGGAGTTGACTCGGCAGTACAGGCAGGTTGGGAATGTGATCACTTATCAGCTCATGTTTACCCTTAAAAATCGCATACTTTCAGCAGCTGCGTATTCAGCAGCAAGATCACTGTTTACGGCACTTGCGGGCGAAGATGGCAGTCGTGTGTTGCTAAATACAGGCGGCGATAATCAGATGTCACTAAAATAACGGCTGCGCTGCTGATGGTGTTACTCTTTGACATACTTCCAACCGTCAACCAGAACAGGAAGTCCGCGAATAAGGCACATAGCGACAGTTACACCAGAGAGTATTACGCCTGCTAATTCCAGACCGACGATTAATTCCGGATGAATGCCAGAATTCGTGAAGGCAATAACACCACCAAGATAGATGAAAGCAACAGCTTTCGCAATGCCGTAGATACTACGGCTTATGCGTGAACTCGTAAGGGCACGGGTCCATTTGGAAGACATCATAGTGTTCTCACCGAAGGCTGTTTTGCCTTGCGCAAAGGCAGCACTTCGCAAGCCGTCTGTGAAAAACCCTCGCGCAATCACGATCACTGGAATCCAGAATGGGATCAACCCAACTACAGCGAAGTAAACCCAGAAGATGCATTCGACAATTCGGTCGCCGATGATGTCAAACAACGCACCAAAATCGGAAGTCTGATTCAGTTTGCGAGCAACATAACCGTCAACCGCATCAAGGAATAGGATAAAACCGATTAGCACAACAAGCAAAATGTCTAAGTATATGTGATATCCAAAGAGGGAAATCACAACAAAGGCGAGAATCAGGCGGAAGAGCGTAATCAAATTCGCAATCATGGTTTTACTCCTTTGCGGATCTGGATTTCCGTGGGTCATTTCTATTCGGGTTTTGGGTCTATTTTTTTATAATAGCATATTGGATTGCCAAAAACAACACCAAATTATAAAAACAGAAGAGGTGCTTATTTTATGAACGAAAATAGTAAACCGAATATTGTCCTCATTCTCAACGACGACATGGGTTTTTCCGACTTAGGCTGCTACGGGGGCGAAGTCCACACGCCAAATCTTGACCGGCTCGCCACTGGCGGGCTGCGGTTTACGCAGTTTTACAATACCGCACGCTGCTGTCCATCCCGTGCCTCCATGCTTACAGGGTTGCATCCACACCAGACAGGTGTCGGACACATGATGGGCAACGACGGACTTGAGGGCTATCGTGGGGACCTTAATGACCGCTGTATTACTATTGCCGATGCAGTTCGTTCAGAAGGCTACGGCACGTATATGAGCGGCAAATGGCATATCTCGCGCCACGCTGGCCCCGATGGCCCCAAACACAGTTGGCCCTGCCAACGCGGATTTGACGAGTACTACGGTATTATCACCGGTGCCGCAAACTTCTGGAAGCCGAATACACTCACGCGAAATAACACGCGTATCCAGCACGATGAACTCCCTGAAGGCTATTTCTTCACGGATGCTGTTAGCCATGAAGCGGCGACGTATATCCGAAATCATACTGAAAAGACACCGGAACGTCCATTCTTTACCTATGTCGCTTACACGGCACCACATTGGCCCTTGCACGCCCACGAAGAAGATATTGCACGCTACAACGGACGTTTTGCCGCTGGATGGGACGAACTCCGAGAAGAACGACTCTCACGGATGCGGGAGATGGGAATTTTAGATGAGTCCTGGCAGCTCACAGCACGTGATTCCTCCCAACTACCTTGGACCGAAGCAGAATATAAGGAGTGGAATCAACGTCGCATGGAAGTCTACGCTGCACAAATCACCCGGATGGATGCAGGCATTGGACAAATTATTGACACGCTGGAGGAGACGGGACAGCTCGATAACACGCTCATCCTGTTTTTAGCCGATAACGGTGGTTGCGCGGAAGAACTCGGTGGCCCCCCGGCAATACGGGACAAGGGTTCACTCATCAGTACCGATACGACTTCTGATGGTCAACCCGTCTATCGGGGCAACGACCCCACCATCATGCCGGGGCCGGAGACGACTTATCAGAGTTACGGCGTGCCGTGGGCAAACCTATCTAATACCCCTTTCCGATTGTACAAACATTGGGTACATGAAGGCGGAATTGCTACGCCGCTAATAGCGCATTGGCCAGATGCCATAAAGGCTGCCGGAGAATTACGGCATCAACCCGGACAACTGCCAGATATCATGGCAACATGCCTTGAGGTTTCAGGCGCGACTTATCCTGAAGAACACGATGGAAAACCTATTTTGCCGTTAGAGGGAACAAGCTTAATGCCGATTTTTGATGGAAAGAGTAACGGTAAAGACGTACTCTATTGGGAACATGAGGGTAATTGTGCAGTCCGACAAGATAACTGGAAACTCGTCTGTAAGTTTCCCGGTGATTGGGAACTCTACGATCTGGAAGCGGAACGGACGGAAATTAACGATCTCGCCGCTAAGCATCCACAGAAACTTGAAGAACTCACTGGACTTTATCGAGATTGGGCGGATCGCTGTCTTATCTATCCATGGGATAAACTCCAAGAACTTCGTAGACAGCGTCGCCACGAGCGCTAATGTGTTTGGGCGGGTTTCAGTGCCCGCCCATCAACGTAAAGAACTAACCACACGCCAACATCTTCAAACAGACAGGTGTCGGCACCTCCGCTACATCGCCAGTCGCGTTCAACTCACCCGTTTCAGCGTCAATAGTGAACGTAACAACTGTATCCGTCCGCTGATTTGCCGCAAAGAGGAAGGTGCCTTCTGGATTCAGCCCGAAGTTTCGAGGTGCCTGCCCTTGTGTAGATTCAAAGCCGATAGAACTCAACATTCCCGTTTCCGCATCAATCGCGCAGATTGCAATACTATCATGCCCACGATTTGACCCGTACAAGAACTTCCCGGAAGGATGGACGTGGATATCGGCACAATGACTGGTGCCGTCGAAATCATCGGGGAGTGTGGAAATCGTTTGGAATTCAGTGAGTGTTCCGGCTTTCGCGTCGTACCGGAAAGCAGTGAATGTAGAATCTATCTCGTTAATTACATAAGCATATTGACCGTTCGGATGGAAATCGAAATGCCGAGGTCCCGCACCGGGCTGCACACGCGCCCACGGTTGCGTATTAGGCGTGAGTTTCCCGTTTTTCGCATCTAATTGGTAGATGAGCACTTTATCAAGCCCGAGGTCGGGTGAAAAAGCGTAACGATTACCCGGATCAATCATGATCGCGTGCGCGTGCGGTTCCATCTGTCGTTGTGGATTGACGCTGGATCCCTGATGCTGCACGAAATCGGAGGCTTCACCCAGCCTACCGTCCGACGCAATCGGGAAAGCAGTGACGCTGCCACCACCGTAATTCGCCACGAGCAGACATTTACCAGTCGAATCCACACTTAGATGGCACGGGGCACCACCGCCGGTCGCGCGTTGGTTGAGATAGCTAATCTCTCCTGTCTCTTTATGAATATAAAATGCCGTGACAGCACCACTATCTTTGCCTTCAAACTCGTTAAGTTCGTTGACAGCATAGAGATATTGTCCGCTCGGGTGTATCTCTACAAACGATGGATTCTCAACGCCTGTTATTTTGCTGCTATATTCCAAGGCACCCGTCGCGCCGTCTAAGCGGTAGACGTAAATCCCTTCGCTGTTTCCATCTGTATAGGTGCCGACGTAAACGAAATAGTCTTGGCTGTTCTGTTGTGCCATTATTATTAATCTCCTTATAAGACCTTAAGATGAATCGTTTTCTCTTCACTTTCACTATAGCCGATGCGAATCGCTTTCGCGCGGACGCTTGTTTCGCCCTTTGGTAGACGTAGCGGATCGGTATACAACCGCCAACGGGCATCGTCTCCTTGCTCCGTCGTATAGGCAATGGATGCCCCTTGCGTGGAGCAGTGAAGTTGTAAAATAAGCGGAGCCGCCCATTCACCAACTCTATGTGCTACTTCTGTGCCCGGATGTTCGGCGTTAATCGGAATAAAAATCGGAGCCGCCGTTTGCGGTTGCGTACCATCAGGATACCACGTTGCAACCATCTGTTCTTCAGGTATATTTCCCATATCGCCGAATTCGGATTGCCACGCTGTTAGTGTCCGGCGCATCCGTTCCAGCACATCTTGGTGTTCAGCGTCTTCTGCCAAATTGTTGAGTTCATACTTATCATTTTCGGTATCGTAGAGCTCTTCAGCCGGACGCGGCGAACGAAACATAACCGCCTGATCCCCCTCTAATTCACCCGCGGCATACAACCGCCACATCTCCTGCATGACTGGATGCCGATTGCGATACGGAATCCAAAGCAGATACGGCTTTTCAGGGTAATAATTTTTGATGTATTTATACCGCTTATCTCGCACAGCGCGCATCATATCGTAGGATTCGTCATAACGGTCGCGTGTCGCAAAGATGTAATCGCGTTCAATCGTCTGTGGACCGAGAAACGGTTGTCCCTGCAGGTGCTGGGGTGCCTGCACGTCACAGAGTGAAAGCACCGTGGGGCCGAGGTCAATCAAACTCACCAGTTGTTCAGTGGTACTGCCTGGACTCAGGGTGCCGGGCCATCGGACAATCAAGGGGATACGGATACCTGCATCGTAGGGCCATCGTTTACCGCGTGGAAGTCCTTCGCCGTGATCGCTCCAGAGAAAGACAATAGTGTTCTCAGCAAGCCCATCCTCTTCTAGCTGATCCAACAGTTCACCGACGCGTGCGTCGGCGGTCGCGAGGTTATCGTATTGGCGCGCCAATGCCTGCCTCGCTTTCGGCGTATCGGGCAGATAGGGTGGTAACTGCACATCGTCTGGATTCGTGGTTGTGGTCAACGGGCGATTCTCTCGTTCCCACATACCGCTTTCGTGCGTAACACCTGGATTGAAGACCGAAAAGAAGGGTTGCTCTGCGTCGCGATTTCGCCAGTGTGCGGTGTTGTCGCTTTCATCCCACGCCGTGATGGGGGGTGTAAACTGGTAGTCGGTTTTGCTATTATTCGTGCAGTAATAGCCCGCGCCTCGGAGATATTCGGTGAAAGTCTTGACATAAGGGGGCGGCACTGCGGAATACGGTGTCGGCATGTCGGGGGTGTTCGGGTTCGTATGCCGTGTCCGCATATGGTGCGTACCGATGGAGGTCTGGTACATACTGGTAATGATTGCAGAACGGCTCGGGGCGCAGACCCCAGCAGTTGAAAACGCATTCGGAAACCGACACCCGCCTGCAGCGAGGCGGTCAATATTCGGGGTGCGAGCGATTGGGTCTCCGTAACAACCGAATCGCGGTGTTGTATCCTCTAACGAGATCCAAAGAATGTTCGGGCGGTCTGATATGTTCATTACGACTCCCTGTTTTTGACAAGATTGTACCTCAAACAGCGGTTTAAGTCAATAGGGTGTCTAAGCATTCAGGGGCATTTAGTTGTCTGAAACTGTGAATTTTAGAGATTTTTCATCGCTCTCTTTGTAACCGATCCGAATTGCTTTTGCTCTTATAACAGTTTCACCTTTCGGTAAACGCAAAGGTTCTGTATACAACTGCCATCGGACATCTTCACCTGGTTCGGTTGTATACGCAATTGAGGCACCTTGTGTTGAACAATGGAGTTGCAGAAGCAGCGGTGCGTCCCATTCTCCATCTTCATGAGTAGGTTCCATACCAGGGTTAGACGCGTTAATCGGAATGAAAAGTGGTGGTGCCGTTTGGGGTTGTGTGCCGTTAGGATACCATTTCGCCACCATCTGTTCTTCGGATATATACCCCATATCCCCGAATTCAGTTTGCCATTCTCCCAACGTTTCTCGCATCCGCTTAAGCACATTTGCATGTGCTGCATTCTCTGCTAAGTTGTTGAGTTCATACTTGTCATTTTCCACATCATAGAGCTCCTCAGTGGGGCACGGTGATTGGAACATGACCAATTGATCCCCCTCTAATTTGCCTTCGGTGTGAAGTCGCCACATCTCCTGCATCACCGGATGGCTATTGCGGTAAGGATCCCAGCGGAGATACGGCTTTTCGGGGTAATAATTTCGGATGTATTTATACTTTTTATCCCGCACAGCACGCAGCATGTGATACGATAAATCAAGGCGGTCGCGCGTCGCAAAAATATATTCACGTTCTACTTTTTCGGGGCCAAGGAAGGGTTGTCCATGTAGGTGCTGCGGTGCTTGAACACCACATAACGAAAGCACAGTGGGACCGAGGTCAATCAAACTCACCAATTGATCACTTTCACTCCCTGGATTAAGTGCTTCGTGCCAACGCACAATCAACGGAATTTGAATCCCCGCATCATAGGGCCAACGTTTACCGCGCGGAAGTCCTTCACCGTGGTCGCTCCAAATAAAGACAATGGTATTTTCAGCGAGGCCGTCCTCTTCGAGTTGATCTAACAACTCTCCGACACGTGTATCAGCAGTGGCGAGGTTATCGTACTGTCGAGCCAATGCAGCACGGGCTTTAGGTGTATCTGGTAAATAAGGTGGTAATTCCACGTCATCCGAATTCGTGGTCAGTGGACGATCTTCCTTTTCCCACATACCGCTTTCGTGTGTAACGGTTGGGTTAAAAACGGAAAAGAAGGGTTGCCCTTCCGCACGATTTCGCCAGTGTCCTTGATTGCTATTGTCATCCCACGCTGTGATAGGAGGTGTAAACTGATAGTCTGTTTTACTATTGTTGGTGCAATAATAGCCTGCCCCTCTCAGATATTCAGTGAAGGTTTTCACATAAGGTGGCGGAACAGCAGAATACGGCGTCGGTAGGTCAGGTGTACTTGGGTCTGTATGCGTGGTCCGATGGTGATGTGTTCCAATGGAAGTCTGATACATACCGGTGATAATAGCGGAACGACTGGGTGCACAGACGCCGGCTGTTGAAAAGGCATTTGGAAACCGACACCCGCCTGCAGCGAGCCGGTCAACGTTCGGTGTACGCGCAAGCGTGTCCCCGTAGCAACCGAAGCGCGGTGTTGTATCCTCTAACGAGATCCAAAGAATGTTCGGACGGTCTGATGTGTTCATTGCAACTCCCAGTTTTTGGTAATGATTGTACTTCAAACTCCGATTTAAGTCAATAGGATTGCAAAAAGCTGAGAAGTGTGTTAAAATTGGTATAAATTAGAGGCATTGCTATGCAAATCAAACCTTATTTCCTACCTAAAAACCAAATATTATAAAGGACTTTGAACCTGAGAGAGGCAATACTATGAACACTAAAATTTTTACGCTGTTTTGTTGCATCAGTCTTCTTTTGTCCAACGGTGTCGTTTCCGTAATAGCAGAAGCCCCGAAAACATCTAAAATCGTGTTTACATCTACCCGCGATGGTGATGCTGAGATTTATATAATGAATGTTGATGGAACTCAACAAAAGAACTTGACGCTCAATGGTGCCCGCGACGGTTCGCCTGTTTGGTCTCCCACGGGTGAGCATATCGCTTTTCACTCTGACCGACACGGCATTCGCGACATCTATATCATGGACGCTGATGGAAAAAATGTGCGGAAGGTGTTGAAAGATGTAGCCTATAGAGAGTTCCCGACTTGGTCACCAGATGGTAAGAAGGTGGCATATCATCGGGCACTCAGTGAGGCGATCTATATTGCGGATATAGATGAACGCACTGAAGCACATGTTGTATCATCTGGACGTATTGCAGGCTTTCCCGCTTGGTCGCCCGACGGTTCAGAGATCGTATTTACTTACAGACTCCCACACAATATTGGACGAACTGCTCTCCGTATCATAAATGTCAACACCCACGAAGAGACGACGCTGTTTGAAGTCGATGAACCCGCAACATTGATCCACGCTGCGTGGTCGCCAGATGGCAGCAAAATGGCCTTTCTCTGGTCGCAGAAAGGGGTCTATGTTCTGGATCGTGATGGCACTGGATTGAAGAAATTGGTAACGGGGTCTTCTCCGGCTTGGTCTCCACTCGGAGACAAGGTGCTTTATATTTCAGATGGAATCTTCACATTCGATTTAGGTAGCCGCAAGTCAAAACAATTAACAGGGGACGGCAATTATGAGGCGGATTGGTTTGACCCTGCAGCGTTACCCGTTCAACCTCAAGCACAGTTGCTAACAACAACTTGGGGGCAATTGAAACTGAAATAGGACGTTAGCTCCAGCACCCTTCTGTATACGCTTCACGATCAAATAACTTCTGGCGATGCGGGGTGGCGTGTTCTATCCATTCCACAGGGATTTCTTGCGTGTAACGGTGCGGCGGGCCTGCTTCCTTGAAGATGTCGATGTTGAAGATACGATAGAGCTGCGGCGAATCCACAGGCTTTGCCTCAACGGCGTGGAAGATCCGGGCATCTATATAGACCATACTCCCCGGCGGTAATTCCAACCGTTTCTCTTCCAATTTACGTCCGGCTTCTTTGTCATAGTCGCCTGCGAGCATCCGTTCTGGCGTTGCCTCTCTCGTCGGCGCGACCTTATGGCTACCCGGAATAACTTTGAGGTTTCGATCGCCACGTGTGAAGCCATTTGGATAGTACAAAATCTGTATATAGTAGTTATCGCGTTCAGCGAAATTAATCGGATTCTCATGCTTCCAATGGTGGTGGTCTTGGTGAAAACCGAGAGGACCGACCCCGCGGGGTGCTATGTTAAGTGCGGAGTGACAAAAGTGGTACGCCTCACCAATGGTCGCGCATATCAGTGCTGTAATAAAAGGATCATCAATAAGTTGATCGCTATATTTACCGCGATCATTCCACGGACGGATGAAATAGGGGCGTTCGGGTTCATCCCCGTTATTCAACGTTTCAATGTACTGACGTGTCGGTTCAAAATGCTGTGTAATCTCCTCAATCAGCCCTTCTCTGCCATCGTCCGTTAGCACGTCCGGATAAGCGATATAGCCGTCGTTGTGGAAAGAGTCGATATCTGCTTGCGACGGACCTGATAATCGGAAAAGTGAATCAAGCATCGTAGTGCTCTCCATAGCCGTAACTCCTTATGTAAAGCGTTTGTCGGACTGAAGCACAAGGGACTTCATCCAACAAAGTCGTTTGGTTGCATTCCCTATATTTGTTTGACTTTTCGTTTATTTGAGGGTATAATTCCACTATTCTTTAGATTTCTGACGTTGTAAAACCGTTAGCATCTTGTGCAAGATCAATGGGAAAAAGAAAAATGCAAAAACTTGACAGGATAACATTCAATCCACAAGTCATGGGTGGCAAGCCTTGTATCCGTGGGATGCGGGTCACTGTTGGGATGATAGTTGGTTTGGTTGCCTCTGGTTGTTCCAATGCCGAGATTTTGGATGCCTACCCCTATTTGGAAGAGGAAGATATTCGTCAGTCCCTTTCTTATGCTGCGTGGCGAGTTCAAGAGATTGAAGTGCCACTGGATATCTATGAAAATACTGATTGATATGAACCTTTCTATGAAATGGGTTCCCGTTTTTGAACAACACGGATGGCACGCAGTACACTGGCAGGATATAGGGGAACCGCACGCGTCAGATAACACCATTATGGCTTGGGCCCGTGAAAATGATTATGTCGTGTTTACGCAAGATCTTGATTTTGGAATACTACTTGCAACTACCTACGCTCAAAAACCTAGTGTGATTCAAGCCCGCGTTCAGAATGCTCTACCGTGGAACCTGGGCCCCGCGTTAATAGATATTCTTCATCAACACGAATCAGTCCTAGAAAGGGGAGCGTTACTTACTATCACTGAAGACCGCACACGGGTACGTATCCTCCCCTTTGAGGCGGACGACGTATAGCCTTCTCACATCCGACTGTGCCCCTCCTGCTGAAATCTCTCCAGCAACGCTGTCAGGCGTTCCACAATTTCTGGATACATTTCCCATACGTTATTCGTTTCACCCGGATCGTCGTAGATATGATACAGTTGCCCCGGCGTATCCGGTTGGGGACCGCCATCGCGAGGTGGGGGCCAGCCACCGGAACCTTGTGTTCCCAAGATCAATTTCCAATCACCGTGCCGGATAGAGAAAACACCTGTGCTGGAATGATGCACAATAGCTTCCCGCAATGGGCTTTCTATCTTTTCACCCAGTAACGCGGGCAAAATGTTGCAACTGTCCTGTCCTGCGTCGTCTGGCACTTCTGTCCCGACAATAGCTGCGCAAGTCGCCATCAGATCGGTGAGACAGGTTAACGTATCGGTTTCGGTATTCGGTGCGACGACACCGGGCCAACGCGCAATCAAGGGTTCGCGATGACCACCCTCCCAGATATGTGCCTTGTAACCACGCCAGTCACCGCAAGATTTATGATCGTAGAGATGATACGGCATTGGGCTGTTAGCTCCCTGAATCCTGTCACCGGGCAGTGCGCCATTATCACTCGTGACAAAGATGAGCGTCTCATCGGTTTTGCCGGTGCGTTCTAACGCATCCATGACTTCACCCACCATCCAATCCACAAGCCATACCATATCACCACGGGGACCAGCACTGCTCCGTCCACGTGCGAAGTCTGGTACAACAGCCTCTGTACAAGGTTCATGCGGTGCGGAAGGGGTCAGATAGAGGAAGAAAGGGACATCCGCATCGGCTTGTTCTTCAATATATTCGACGGCTTTCTCTGCTATAATAGGATCCGCATCTTTGTGCGCCCACCCTGGTGTCATCATACCGGGACGGCTTGTAAACTCTGGTACTTCATGATAGACGCTCGGAATTTCGACAAATGTGTCGTTTTCAATAAAACCGTAAGGCGGTTGGCAGGTCGGGCAGCCGGAATTCCCGTAAAAATAGTCAAACCCAATATCCACAGGACCACCCGTGAGTGGTGCAGTGAAATCAATATGCTCTTCGAGTTCACGTCCGGCATTTGACCACGGCAGTGGGGCATTGAAATCGAAGTCGTACCCTTGCATCGTCGAAAACCCGAGTCCGAGATGCCATTTGCCGACGCAGGCGGTGTTGTAACCCGCGTCTTTCAGTAATCCAGCGACTGTCAAGCGTTCGGGTTCAATAAGCGGCGGTTCGTACCCGTAAAGCACGCCGTGCTTAAGACGGCTCCGCCAACAATATCGACCTGTTAGAACGCCATATCGTGTCGGTGTACAGACAGCGGACGGAGAATGTGCATCCGTAAAGCGGATACCTTCCTGCGCGAGTTTATCCATATTTGGAGTCGGAATCTTCGAGTCTGGGTTATAGCAGCCGACATCACCGTATCCCATATCGTCTGCCATGATAAAGACAATGTTTGGAGAAGTATGTGTGTCCATTATGGTGGTTCCTGAGTAGGGATGGCGATAAAACATCGCGCCTATTATAATTTCGCCTTTAATTCGGCGAGGTCTTTGTCAATGGATGCGTCTTCTGCATAGTTTGAGAATTCACGATGCAGTTTCACATCTTTGAACGCTACGTCCACCTCAGAAGCCGCGCGTGCTAAGGCGGCAGCTTCGGTGACGTTTTGCTCTACTTGCCTCAGAATCTCGAAAGCTTTGCTATCTTGGAGTTCTGTCAACGCTTGATGCAGATGTTCGTGAGCATCAACATTTGTGTGCTGTGCGATGACCTGATCCCTTTTTCTTTCTGTCTCCTCGGTTTTTTGCTGCAGCGTTTCAAAGAGCGTTGTAAGATGTGTCACAACCCGTTTCTGTTCATTCCATTGGGATTTATAGCTGCTTGCGAGTCGTCGGTATTCATTCCGTTGTGCCAAATCTTCCCGTGCGAGATCCTCTCGTCCGGCTTGAAGAGCAATGGCTGCTCGTTCCTCACACCGTGCTGCCTGTGCAATCGCTCCCTCGTGCGCGTTTTGAAACTGTTTTTCAATGCCAATGGAGGCATCAACCTTCTGTTTTGCTTCCGAAAACCGATTTGTGATTTCATGGATGACATCGCCTAATACCTTTTCCAGATCGGTTGTTGCGGCTCTATTTTTAACCGCAGACTCAGTTTCATCTTCAGTCACAAATTCAACCTGTTTTGTGTCTAACTTAACAACAACGGTCTTGGCAAGTTTATCGCCCATCCGCTGTTTCTCTTTTCCGGTGGCAAACAGCCAGTCAACGGGTTGGAATATGCCCGCAAAACGACGAACGAAGGCATCTTTAAAATTCGCCGGTTCTCCATCCTCTAAACGGGTTGTCTGTAGAGATAAAAGCCGCTTTCCAAACCCACCCCCTTTTTTCACACCATCCATGAAAAACAGACCGAATCCCCACAGAATAAAACTTAGAGTCCCGACACTAACCGAGGTCATGTTTGATGCGTCATGAAAACTTCTAAAACTATCAAAAATCTCAAATAGCACAAAACCGCTAAGAATCAAAATGGCTTGGCAGAGACCCAAAAACCCTACGTCTAATAAAAACGCGCCCAGTCGCGCCCATCGGGATGCCAATTGAAACTTTTTTCCTGCAACCTTAATAATGGACATCGTTGGAAACTCCTTCTTTTCTATGAGAATCTGCTCTTGCTAAAAAAGATGTTAATGAGTGCTACGAGTCGGTTTCAGAAGGAAAATAAGATAGGGTCAGACCTCTTCTTCAGCCGCGTCCGCTGACGGTTTTGATGGCAATTGTGGCGGGAAAATAAGCGTATCGGCTGTGGACAATTGTTTGTGCGTTTTCAATACCGCTTTCAGTTCCGCGTAGAATTGTTCGCATTCTTCTTTTGTCCCGATCAGTTCTATGCTGGGCGAGTTTGACAGATTAATGTGTAACTCATACTGACGATGTCGCCCCCTAATTATTTTAATCTGATGGACATACTCAATATTCACCATCCCTCGGTAAGAGTTCTTATACCTTTCGTCCGGATTGATGATCTCAATAAACACTATGAAACTCCTTTCGGCTTTTTTCTCTCTACTGAACTTTTGCTTTTAATTCAGCAAGGTCCTTGTCGAGTGATGCTTCTTCAGCGTAACCCGCGAATTCACGCGCTAATTCCGTATCTTGGTATTCAACATCTACCTCAGCTGCAGCTTTCGCCAAAGTGGCTGCCTCCGTCGCGTCCTGCTCCATCTTTGCCAGCGTCTCAAATGCCTTACTGTCTTGTATCTCTTTCAGCATCTCTCGCAAATGGGTTTCCGCATCAACGTTTCTGTGTTTCGCGACGATCGCCGTTTTTTGACCTTGTGCCTCCGTCATCTTCTGTTGGAGATGCTCCAAGAGATCGCTCAGTGATCGGACGATCTGTTTCTGTTCTTCCCACTGCGTTTTATAGTCGTCTGCCAGTCGCCGGTATTCATTCCGTTTTTCCAAATCTTCGCGTGCCAAATCCTCACGTCCTGCTTTCAGAGAGATAACAGCGCGGTCTTGCCACCGATCCGCTTGCAGAACCGCGCCTTCGTAAGCATCTTGAAACTGTTTTTCAACCCCAATAGAGGCATCAACCTTCTCGCTCGCCTCTGTGAGACGGTTTTTCATTTCAACCATGGCATTCTCTAAAACCTGCTCTGGGTCTTCGGTTTCAGCTTCAAGCTGTTCCGGTTCCGGTTCAAATTCCACAACAACCGTCTCTGCGAACTTATCTCCAAGGCGTTGCTGTTTTTTACCAAGGAACCAGAGTAAGTCAAAGGGTTGCAGGAGACCCGCGAAACGGCGAAGAAAAGCGTCTTTGAAAGTACACGGTTTGCCATCTTTCAAACGAAGTACTTGTAGCGACAACAACTTCTTTCCTATGCCCTGCCCCTTTCTGAAGCCATCCATAAAAAACAGACCGAATATCCACAAAGCAAGACTGAACAGAGCGACAAAGGGGATGAATCCAATTCCAATTGACCAAGAGTTTTGATGGAGAAACAGGACTGCTACCAACGAAAGAAAAAATGCTAAAACTGATTGTGCGGCACCAATCAGTGCGACATCTATGAAGAAAGCATATAACCGTGTCAGGCGGGATGCTAATTTGAATTTTTTTCCTGCAATTTTGATAGACTTCATCTGTGAATCCTAAAATCTTTTGTGTTTGGACGGTGCCCGCCGGATGAACTTTTATTGCTATAATTTGGCTTTCAATTCAGTGAGGTCTTTATCAAGCGACGCTTCTTCGGCATAACCCGAAAATTCACGCTCCAGTGCCGCATTTTGATATGCGACATCGGTTTCAGCAGCCGCCTTTGCCAAAGTGGCTGCCTCCGTCGCTTTTTTCTCCATATTCGCAAGTGTCTCAAATGCTTGATTGTTTTCTATCTCTTTCAGCATCTCGCGGAGATGCACTTCGGCATCGATATTTCTGTGTTGTGCGACGACAGTCGCCTTTTGCCCTTCCGCTTCCATGGTTTTCTGCTGGAGATGCTCAAGGAGGTCGCTAAGAGTTTGGACAACCTGTTCCTGTTCTTCCCCTTGCTTTTTGTACTGGTCTGCCAATCGCTGGTATTCGTTACGTTTTCCGAGGTCTTCCCTTGCCAAATCCTCTCGTCCCGCCTTGAGGTTAATAATAGCACGCTCTTGCCAGTTTTCCGCTTGGGCGATAGCACCTTCATAAGCATTCTTAAACAGTTTTTCAACACCTACAGAGGCATCAACTTTCTGGCGTGCATCTGAAAGCCGGTTTGTCATCTCAACGATAGCGTTCTCTAAAATTTTCTCAGGATCTTCGGTTTCGGTTTCCAAAACTTCTGGCACTGGATCAAGCTTTACCACAACCGTCTCCGCTAACTTATCTCCCATCCGCTGCCGTTGTTTGCCAAAAGTCCAGAAGGAATCCAGGGGTTGAAAGATGCTGGTCAGACGGCGAACAAAAGAATCTTTAAAGGAGCAGGGTTTACCATTTTTCAATCGAAGCACTTGTAGGGACAGCAGCTTCTTGCCGGGACCTTGCCCATCACCGAAGCCATCCATAAAAAGCAGAATAGCTGCCCCTATTGCTGCACTGCCCCAGAGTAGAGTGTCTAAACTATAGTTCAGCCACGGTCCGAAAAGACCAATTATAGACATTTGCACGAGAGGGAATACATCTTCATCTACTTTAGTTTTAGGACCCAGGGTCCACAGCAATGCACTGAGCAATCCAATCCGAATAAGACTCGGGCCAATACCGGAACCCATTGCATCAAACAGAAAAGCCAAAATTGACAGCACACCTGCTACGAGCATTCCATCTATAAGAAACGCAAATAACCGCGCAAATCGTGATCCCAATTTGAGTTTTTTACCCGCAACCTCAATAAACTTCATCCTGAAAAACCTCTGTTATATGTACGTACATATATGTAGAGTCAGCAAAGGCGAAAAAGGATAGCGAAATAGCGTGCAGAAGAAGGTGCAAGGCACAACCACCTCGCACCATGATATTGTGTTCGCTACAGTGTTGGCACTGTCACCGCGACTTCGCGTCCGCCTGCATTTGAAGAATCAATAACGCCTTGGATGATAACGTTGGTAAGCATAACGCCGTACGGATCAATCGGCGAAGGTTTTCCTTCACGGACAGCGTCAATAAACGCCGAATCTTCTTCGTGGAATACACTTACCGATTCAAAATTAGTGAACTCTTGATCAAAAATCTCACCGTCTTTATCGCCATAGACGCGTACGCCTTCCTCTGGGCCACGGACTTCGCCAATACCGAGACGTAATCCCGCTTTTTTGCCGAGGAAAATCGTCCCGCCGAGTGAATCCATGTTCATGCACCAGCACGTCTTGAATACCATACGCGCCCCGTTCTCGAAGACCACCCAACCGACACCAAAATCTTCGACCTCAGTCTCTTTAAGAGCAGGGTTCCATGTATTGTGCAGACTCAGGTAGTTAGAGGTGATACCAGAGACTGCGACAGGTTTCGGGTGTCCCATCAGATAGAGAGCAGTATCAAGCGCATACACACCGATGTCCGCAGACGCGCCTAAACCCGCTGTCGCCTTTCGGATAAAACTACCACCGGGGTTCCCGCGCCGCCGATCCGCGACGGTCTCAACGTAGTAGATATCGCCGAGCGTGCCAGCATCAACGATCTCTTTTGCCTTGATTACCTGTGGCGAATAACGGAGTTTCAAACCGACCATCAATATTTTATCGTTTTCTTTTGCGGCATGCCACATTGAAGCGGCAGCGTCCAACGTCGCCTCCATCGGCTTCTCACAGAAAACGTGTTTGCCTGCGTTCAGCGCAGCCACTGTTGGTGCAGCGTGTACACCTGTTGGAGTGCAGACGTAGACCGCCTCAATCTCGTCCATTTTGAGCATCTCGTTATAATCGTTGAACGTGCGTTTGATACCCCACCGTTCTTTTGCGCGCTCCAGGTTTGCAGGGACAAGGTCGGCGGCGGCAATAATTTCAGCACCTTTGATATCTGCAAGTGTGCCGCAGTGCGCCTGGGCAATACCACCCGCCCCAATCAATCCTAATTTAACTGTTCTCATTTCCATCTCCTCGTTACGTATTGTATGCTTTTGATTTTAATGCATTTTGGGCTTAGAAGTCAAGAGGTTTTTCTAATCTGCGATGCATCAACACCCTCTTATGGTAGGAGCGAGTGTTTTTGCTTGGGTACTTCTTGTCGCTCGCTATCCTTAACTGACAACTGTTCCTTGAATAACCCGTTGACACATTTCACTGTCTGTGCTATATTCCAAACAGACTACTAATTTTCGAGGAGACTGTTGTGAAAGCTGCACAATTTTACGGTGGAAAAGACATAAGGGTTGAAACGGTACCAGACCCTACACCCGAAGAAGGGCAAGTCCTGGTCCAAGTAGAAGCATCAGGGATCTGTGGCAGTGATCTGCACGGGTACCATCACCCACCAGAAAAGCCTTTATCCCCACGCATTGGCGGACATGAATTGGCAGGACTTATTATTGATACGGGCAAAGATGTTACGGAATATGACAAGGGCGCGCGTGTGGCGGTTGAACCGATTAGCCCGTGTAACAATTGCCCGGAATGCTATAACGGCTACTATAATATCTGCGGAAATTTACGGCACGGTGGCGGCGGTTTCGCAGAGTTTATGGTCGCACGGATGGCAAACGTATATTCATTGCCGGAAAGCGTCTCTCCTGAAGGTGGCGCATTGGCAGAAGTCTACGCAGTGGCGGTACATGCTGTCAACAGAGCAATGGTATCACCCGGCGATCGCGTCGCTATTATCGGTAGTGGTCCCGTGGGATTGACAATTGCGCAGGTAGCAGATGTCGCAGGCGCGACCTCTATCGCTATGTTAGGAAAGCCGGATGGACCGATACAGATTGCCTACGATGCGGTGGGTGCTGTGCCCATCAATGTAGATAAAACAGACGCTGTAGAGGCTATCAAGGACTGGAGCGACGGACGCGGGGCTGATGTCGTTTTTGAAGCAGTCGGTGGCACAGCGAACACATTGGAACAAGCGACAGAGATTGCAGCGAAACGCGGACGTGTCTGTATGGTCGGTGGACACCGAACACCGCTCACTTTTTCAGAGCGATTCGCACGGAGCCGAGAGCTGACAGTCATCTGGTCCTTCTGTTACGGCAGGCGCGGTGGGAAAACCGAATTCCAAGTCGCTATTGATCTACTCGCCGCTGGTAAACTTGATCCGACCCCGCTCGTCACGCACCGGTTTGACTTAGACGATATTAACGAGGCATTCGCTGTCGCTGCAGGGCGCGATGAACACGGATCTGTCAAAGTTCTCGTGATGCCCAACAATTAAGGGAGACGAAATGGAGACTCTTAAATTACTTATATTTGTCGGAACCGAAGGAATATACCACGATCATGCCGGAAACGGGCAGTTCCTGACATCTATGCTGAACAACACCGACACCATTGAAGCCGATTTCTCACAGGACTACAATGTGCTCGCAGATGGACTTGAAGGATATGACACTGTGCTTTTCTACACCGATGTTGGGGAACTCACAGCCGCACAAGAGAATGGGCTGCTCAACTATATCCGAACAGGCGGTGGATTCTTTGGACTACATACCGCGGCCGCTTCGTTCAGGGAAGCAGAAGGCTACCACGGTATGCTCAACGGGTTCTTCGACGGGCACAGTCCGTATATGGACTTCACCGTTAATGTCGGCGATCCGAATCATCCGATTACTGAAGGTTTATCTGATTTTGAGGCGACAGATGAACTCTACTACCTGAAGCATAATCCTGATACATCACACCATCTGATGCACGCCTACGATGAGACGAAAGATGAAACGCACGTCATGGCGTTTCACCATACCTACGGTGAGGGTAGGGTCTTCTACTTCGCGCTCGGGCACGATATGGCAGTACTTGAGAATCAGAGTTTTCAGACGGTCATCCGCCGAGGCGCGCTATGGGCAGGCAATCGGCTTTAGGCAACCCGGACAATTCGTTTCGTATGTTCGGGCAGGTCTCTATGCCCACCCGAACATAGCTCTTTTTAGTGGGACTACACCATTTCGCGCGCCGGATAGTGCTTATCACCCGGTGACACGTCTGTCGGATCGTTCAGCACAGCCGTCTCTGGCGGCACCATAATCTGGTTCTCGCTCACCGGGTCATCCGTCTCTGCGCGCCACTGCTCTAAACGGTCTCGCATCTCTACCAGGACATCCGCATAATTGGGATCCTCTGCAAGGTTATGCGCCTCTGACGCATCAAACACGACATCGTACAACCGCTCCGATTCAACCGGATCATCACCCCAACCGTGCTCCATCATAAAGGTTTTGCTGATGCTATCGTCACAGTTCGGCAATGCCCACTTTTCCGCATTGTCATAGCGTCGGATGTATTTCCACCGCTTGGTCCGGACAGCACGCTGCGGTTCATAACAGCAGTGATAGTTGACTTCAGCAAAAATAGCGTCACGAATATCGTCCGCTTCGCCGCGAACTAACGGTAGAAGGGAAGTGCCTTGCAGCCACGCAGGCGCATCAATACCTGCCAATTCGCAAATAGTGGGGAACAGATCAATTTGACTAACCAGACCATCCACGACTTGCCCACCATCAAAACCGCCGGGACCGCGGACGATGAGCATCACACCGATACCGTGATCACTGAGATGGCATTTCATTCGGGGGAAGGCGAGTCCGTGGTCAGTCGTGCATATCACGAGCGTGTTTTCAGCGATTCCGTTTTCCTCAAGTGCGTCAAAAACCACACTCATTTTCCTATCAAGCGTCCGGGCTGCATCTATGTATTCTGCCATATCTTGTCGGGTTACAGGCGTATCAGGGAACGGTGCTGGCGGTTTGACATAGCGCGGATCCGTCTTCGGTTCGCCCTCTGGTGGCGGATCAAACCCTTTCGCTCGGCGATGTGTCTCACCAAACCCGACATCTAAGAAGAAGGGCGCATCATGTTTCTCAGCGATGAAGTCGCGTGCGCGTTCTTCGGCACCTGCGCGCACGGTGCCTTGAGATAAAAGTCGTTGGTAACCTGTCTCTTTTAAATCTCGCACGACGTGCTGGAATCCTGCCAAGGCGGTGGTGTAGCCGGCTTGATTCAAGGTGTAGGTTATGAGGTGCTCCGGTACCGGAAGACTCCAACCGCGGTTTGCCAATCCGCCCATACCGCAGCTATGTGCCCACTGTCCCGTGAGGAGTGCCGCTCGCGATGGCGAACAGGTCGGGTTTGCACAAAACGAGTTTCGGAACACGACACCCTCTTCCGCGAGTTTCTGTATATTCGGTGTCGGAATCGCATGCCCGTAAGGTTGCACATACCGTCCCGTGTCGTGTGAGTGGATATAGATTATATTTGGTTTGTTCATATTTTTACTATAGAAAGTGGATTAAGACGATTTCTCTGGGTCTAAATGCTGTAAGTGGGCCCACGCGGCATCCTCCTCCGGACGAAGCCAGTGCTCAGCAAGCGCTGCTTCACTTAGCAGGGCAGTTTCAGGAACATTGAGCTCCTCGCTGAAAATCGTTACGAACGCCCGGGCAGGTTTTGGCAACGCAACCGGTTCCACTAATTTTACATTGCCTTGTTCATCAATTGTAGCTTCAACGGTTTTTAACATGATTCACCTCAGTTTCAGTGCGTGCAAAGCACCTCAAACAATAATGATGAATGTGGTGGACACAGACAACTGATATTATCCAATTGATAGATTGAGTATACAACACAACTTTAAGAATGTCAATAATTTTTTTGTATCTCCTGTTTGCAGTTCTTCCAGTTTCCAATTTCGCCTGAGCAGCGTCTATTTAACCAAACAAACCTAAAACGGATACCTTGGTGGCAGCGGCTAATCCCGCGGGGCATACGCAATTGAAATCGACGAAAGCCTATCTATTACCGGCAGAATGCCACTAACGCCGCGGTATAGGTGGGTTTGCCTTGTAAATCTCCGTTAACAGATGCATGGCGTGTAACGATTCTTCTTTGCCGTATTGTGGACACTGATGCAGACCTGCAGCAAGGCAGCGGTGAATCGCTTCGGCTTGGTACAAGAAACCGTGTTGATTTGGGGAGGCATTTCGCATGCGCACTGTCCTCGGTAACGGATACTCGAAGGTGTGGAGTGGAGCAGGGGCATTTTCTGTTCTGTACTGAGAAGGCACGCCATTTGGTGGCGGGATTCGGATAGAGAGACGCGTCGGACAGTGTGCCGGACGTTCGAGCGTAATGCGTCCTTTTGTGCCGACGAGCTCTGTCACCTCTGGTAACTCTGAGTTCCGGGGTGGAAATGTCAGCACTGCGCACTTATCTTCACCAAATTCTACAATCGCACCACGCGCATATCTACCTGTCGCAACGATTGCTGTCGGTACAGCAGCCGCGCCGAAGCCGAGTGGGACAGCTTGGATCGTATAAATCGGGTCGAAAAAATCTGACTGGACGAGGACGACTTCACCGATAGTACCATTCTCAATCTCGGTTCGAGCGTGTTCCACCGCCGGGAAGAAGCGGGTCCAGACACCATCCTGCAGCATCACGCCTTTCTCTTCAGCGGCAGCGTACATTTCCCGCGCTTCAGAGATATTCTCGGCAAACGGTTTTTCACATAGGACATGTTTACCTGCTGCAATCGCAAGCAGCGTGTGTTCCTTGTGCAATCTGTTGATCGTTCCAATGTATATAATGTCTACATCATCAGCTGCTACCATTTCTCGGTAATCGCCGTAGGCGGTAGGGACCCCGTATTGTTTTGCAAATTCTTTTGCGCGGTCTATTTCGCGCGCTGCGACAGCGGTTACAGTCGCGCCTTTGCAGGCGTGTAAAGCCTCTACCCACATCCCTGAGATTCTACCAGCACCGAGAATGCCCCAACGTAAAGGGAACGCGACATCACTTGCATTTGTGAGACCGAGACGAATGTCTAATGGTGTTGAGAGGGGTAGGTTGTTTGTCATAGCATTCATAGCGGTCCTCTTTCATCAAAACGGGACAAATTAATTGTAGAACTTACGCATTCTCTCTTAAAGTCCCCCTGATAAGGGGGATTTAGGGGGTTTAAAGGGCGAAAGTTACTGGTTTTTTACGTCTCAATGTTCGATATTTGCTCAATTTGCGTAACTCCTGAATTGGATAGCACCTTCTATTTCCATGCATCAAGAACAACTTTCCCGCAGTTATGGGTATACTGCAATGCCCATGCCTCCTGAATCTGGCTCATAGGGAAGGTGTGTGTGATGAATGTATCCAGTTGATCCTTCACTTGTGTAATCATCCGCATCATAGCAGGTGTGTCTACGAGGTTATAATGCCGTGTGCCGTGTAAGGTCAAGCCGTGATTGATAAGAACCCCCCAGCTCTGAATTGCCACTTCACGAATGCCACCGATCAAGGAGATATGTCCTTTCGGGCGCGACGCATCAATCAATAATTGGACTGCTGCCGGAGCTGCTGAGCACTCCACACCTTTGTCAACGCCTCTGTCACTGGTCAAATCCCGAATCTGATTGACGGCATCCTCGTCTTGTGGATTGACAACTTCGGCTGCGCCGAGTTTTTTAGCGAGGGCTGCGCGATATGGGTGGCTTTCAACAGCTATGACGCGCGCACCTCTGTACACGGCATTAATCACACCACCAAGTCCAATAGGTCCCATCCCTGTGATGAGGACGGTATCAAGCGCGTTGACATTCATTAACCGCATTGCATTAAATGTCGATCCAAGCCCGCAACACGCCATTCCGGCATGATGATAGGAGAGATCTTCTGGAATAGGCACCAGTTGCCAGTCCTTTTTAAGGATGTACTGTGCATAAGTTGCTGTCACGCCAGTCTGTTCGGGAATGTTTGGGGATCTATGGTCGTTTGGGCAGTGAGCATATTCGCCTGCCAAGCAGAGATAACACTTTCCACAGGGGTAGTGTGGCATCACGACAACACGGTCGCCTACCTTGACAGTGCCCTCCTGTGCGATTTCCACCACTTCACCAGCGGCTTCGTGTCCGAAACTGTCGCTCTCACCTTCATTTTTGAAACCTTTGTATTCCGTACACATAGGTGCTGAATGAATTTTGACGACAACGAACTCACCCTTAGCAACCGGGTCTGGTTTGTCGATTAATCCCGCGCTTTCGGGACCGAATTTTGCAACGACTTTCATGAAGATCTCCACTTTTTAATGATATAAACGGTATGACTCGGATTAGATGCTACCAGAAGGGACCGCCGTGCTTATGGAAGCCGTTGGCGACAGCTAACACGACCAAAGCAATCATCGCCAGACCGAAAAGTCCGATGGCAACATAAAGATCAGCATTCCCTTGGAAAGCGAAACTTTTTTCCAAACGTTCGTTTCCGGATTGCCGAGCCTTTTTCGTTAGGACCTGTTTATCGTAAGTTGTCAGTTTCTGATCGCCCGGAGATGCCAGGGCTGTCCGTTGGTCCAGAAACCGTTGAATCCGCCATGATTGCCACTTCCGTAACAAAAATCGGCATAGGATGACAGTGCCAGTGGTTGCGAATAAAACCATTGCTCCGATACACCAATCTGTCAAAGGTAGGTGCCAGGGTAGGTGTTTACCGTCCATCGTTTTCTCCTCAAAGAACACAACGATAACGTTAAAAATGAAAGAAAATATAACCGAGTGGAATTACCTATTATGAAATTATAGCAGATTTTGATGCCTAAATCTAATTAAAACGGTATTTCCGTAAAGCCATTCAGTTCTCGGTTTTTAGTCCAATTTTGGATTCCTCAGGCCCGGTAGGTGCGGTTTCCTAACCGCACCGAATCCTGAAAAAAGACGAGAAACTCTATAATTTCTTAAAACTAAATACCTCTAAAAAGAAAATAGATTCCGCTTGACATTACGCGTATCTCATAATAAAATAGACCCAAATTGATGCCTCAACGATCTGTTTAGGAAATCTGCCCACATTTGAAAGGGTGATGAACTATGAAATGGTTTTCAAGTAAAGACGTTGCAATCCCGTTTGGGCTTGGTCTCATGTGTGCGCGTTTTTTTGATAGTCTTTGGTTTCTGCTTGTTGTCGTTTTTGTTTTCTACTGTGTGTTGTCTTTAGTGGAATGGCTACTAAAGCGGAATGATACTTCTTGGCGTTTTCCGGCTAAAGGCTTTCTAATCCTGTCTGTGTCTGTTTTTTTCTTTGGGCGTTTTATTGATAGTGGTTGGCTGCTGCTTACTATCGTGATTCCTTCTGTAGGTGCTTTATTTTTTTTCAGCTGGTTATTGAAACGGAAAACGGAATCGAAACCTGAAGAAGTTTGACTTTCCAATGTCAGTTATATTTCTGGATGATATGAAACTATTCAAATACACCTTCACGCCTCTCATATTTCTCCACGCGCTGCTCGCAATTGCCGCGCCACGGTTTCACCCCGAAGCGGCACGGTTGTATGATGCAGGAGTGCGCGCCCTCACACATGGAGAACAAGAGAAAGCGCGAACTGCTTTAGAGAAAGCAGTCGAACTTGATGGATCGATAGCGGACGCGCACTGCATTTTGGGATTGATTTATAAAGGTGCCGAGGAAATCCATGCCGCGGCTGAAGCATTTCAACGGGCGACAATCGCAGATGAAAACTATATTGAGGCATATTATGAACTCGGTGATGTGCTACTCACTCACTTAGGGGACACCACGCAGGCGACACAAGTCCTACAGAAAGTAGTCGCTATAGATGCCGATCATGCGCGGACGCGGACTCTATTAGGTATCGCCTATTTTCGTGATAATCTAACCGATGCTGCTATTCGTGAACTTCAACACGCTATTAAACTGGATCCTACATCACAAGCGGCGCGCTACACGCTCGGTACTGCTTTCCTTCAACAAGGCGCGTGGCAATCTGCTATTGATACTTTCAAGAAACTAATTGAAATTGAGCCGTTCCACGCGAAGGCATATTTTAGTTTGGGCACCGCGTACCGTCGTATTGGGGAAACAGAAGTAGCACAGAAGAGTTTACAACGTTTCGAGGTGCTATCTATTGAGGAAGAGCAGTTGACGCATCTTAAGCGATTTGTGCAGCAAAACGCTACCGATGCCGAGGCGTGGTACCGACTGGGTAGAATCCAATTGAAGCGGCAGCTTTGGCGTGATGCAACGCAAGCTTTGGAACGTTATGTCACACTCGCACCACAAGAGACGCGCGGCTATGAAGCACTCGGTTATGTTCAGTTTCAACGGCAGAACTATAAGCAAGCGGCGGTGATGTATCAGAAAGTCATTCAGCAGAAACCAAACGTCGCGACTTACCGTAACAGTCTCGGTGGTGCTTACTTGATGTTAGAACAGTATCCTAAAGCGATAGAACAATACCAAACCGCTATCCACTTAAAACCTTCCGAACCACGCTTCTATCTGAATCTCTCTAAGGCGTATGAACTCGCTGGTGCCCATGCAGAAGCCGAGAAAACCTATAAAAAATATGAGCGTCTTACATCAAAGTCGAAATAAAACAACCGCCAGGACATATTCACTTGTCTATCGATGGGCAAAATTCCTAATCCTACTTTTCATAATTGTGGGGTTCTTACCTTATGTCTTGGCTGAATCTGATCTGTGCCTCATCCCTGCTGGTACTTTCATAATGGGCAGTGATGACGACCTTCCGAATGAAGCACCAGCGCATAAAGTCTATCTGGATGCCTACTATATAGGTAAAACCGAGGTAACCAACGCTGAATATTATCTGTTTTGGCTTGAAAGCGGTGGAACCAGCAGTGAACATACACCCATTAGTTATGAAGGCGCGTTCGGCACTTGGCCCGAGATCGCAGCGACAAAGCCGAACTACCCTGTCATCGGGGTCTCATGGGATGCTGCTACTGCTTATGCAGCGTGGCGAGGTATGCGGTTGCCCACTGAAGCAGAATGGGAAAAAGCCGCTCGCGGAACGACTACTCGACGGTGGCCCTGGGGAAATACCTTCACGCAACGGATTAAAGGCACAACCGTTCATGCAAACGTTTGGAAACAGTCTGGGGCACACCTAAAACCCGTTGGAACTTATCCTACAGGCGTAAGTCCTTACGGGGCACACGATATGGCAGGTAATGTCTGGGAATGGGTGGCTGACTGGTATTCAGAAAATTTCTACTATCACAGTCCTGATCGAAACCCGAAGGGACCCACGGTTGGGAGTCGGCGTGTTGTGAAAGGCGGTTCGTGGTTAAATCCAGAAATGATAGCGAGGTGTTCCGTACGCTTCGGGCAGCATCCGTCGATCGGTACCAGTTTCATCGGATTCCGTCTCGCGAAAGATGCAACTCCCTCATATGAAAAGTAAAAACACACTCCTTTTGGTTATATGCCTTGTATGTATATCACCCTTGTTAGGTGCTGAGGCGATCCAATTCGTTGATATAACCGAAAAAGCGGGCATCAATTTCCGACACGTCAACGGTGCTGAAGGCGCGTACCATTTGCCTGAAACCCTCGGTGCTGGCGGCGCGTTCTTTGATGCAGATAACGACGGATTTCTTGACATCTATCTCGTCAACAGCGGTTATTGGGACAAATCACCATCAGCAAAACAGGCGACGAGCGCACTCTATCGCAACAATCGTGATGGCACTTTTACTGACATCACAACGGCTGCAAGGGTGGCAAATCTTGGCAACTATGGACAGGGAGCGACATGTGCAGATTATAACAACGACGGCAACGTAGATCTTTATGTAACCAATTTCGGGGCGAACGTGCTCTACCGCAACAATGGCGACGGTACCTTTACGGATGTGACGGGCTCTGCAGGTGTCGGCGACCCAGGATGGAGCAGCAGTGCTTGTTTTTTCGACTACAACTCCGATGGGTATCTTGATCTGTTTGTTGTCAACTATCTTGTGTATTCGCTTGATGTTACTTACCTGCCGTGTGGAGAAGACGGAATACACACCTATTGCCATCCGTCGTTATTTGAAGGCGCGCCTGATAGACTCTATCATAACAACGGGGACGGCACCTTTACAGATGTTAGTCAAGCGGCGGGTGTTGGTGGAGTCGGTGGCATGTTTCACGGGAAAGGTTTAGGGGTCGTCTCAGCGGACTTTAACAACGACGGCGCGCCTGATCTTTACGTGGCAAACGACGACACCCGAAACGATTTCTTTTATAATAACGGCGATGGCACATTCAGCGAAATCTCGCTCCTCGCCGGATGTGCTTACAGTTTCAACGGGGTAGCGCAAGCCGGTATGGGTGTTACCATCGGGGACTATAACAGCGACAGTTGGCTTGATATTTTTGTCACGAACCTCTCCTACGAGACTAATGCCCTCTATCGGAACAACGGCGATGGCACCTTCACGGATGTAATTTATGAGGCACATCTCGGAAAAGAGAGTTATTTGTATGTCGGGTTTGGGACGGGGCTCTTTGATGCGGATAGTGATGGATGGTTAGATCTTTTCATTGCCAATGGACATATCATTGATAACATTGAAGACACACACGATATCCTTACGTATCGCCAACCCGATCAACTGTTCCGTAATAACGGAGACGGCACATTCCAAGAAATTTCAGAGAGCGCAGGCGGCTATTTTCAACGCCTTGCGGTGAGCCGAGGCACACTCTTCGGTGATTATGATAGCGACGGCGATGTTGACATACTCGTTACACAAAATAGTGGTCCCGTAACTTTATTGCGAAATGAAACGCAAACGCAAAATAATTGGGTGTCGGTTAAAACTGTTGGTGTGATTAGCAATCGAGACGGGATCGGCACGCGTATCACTATGGTGGCTGGTGAACAGACACAGACGCGGGAGGTAAATCCAGGATCGAGTTACATGTCCACCCGCGACGCTCGGTGCTATTTTGGCTTAGGGGCAAATACAACTGTTGATAGACTTGAGCTGCGGTGGCAGAGCGGCGTTGTGCAAGTCTTTGAAAATCTTCCCATTAATCAGGAACACGTCATTTCCGAATTTTCCGATACACCCGAGGATAGGCTTTTCAAAGCAGTATGGACAGAAAATATTGCAGCCCTTCGCGGCACAAGCATAGATGTAAACCTAAAAGATGCTGTAGGGCGGTCCCCTTTACGCATTGCAGCCGAAAAAGGAGACATCAATGCAGTGACGTTCCTCATTGAAAATGGAGCAGATGTGAACGTAACGGATGCCAACGGTAATACATCGCTGATTTTTGTTATCAACAAGACAGGAAATCTGGAGATCACCGAACGATTGCTTGAAAAAGGCGCAGCAGTAAATACGCAAAACGGTAACGGTGAAACAGCGTTGATGTATGCGGCGTGGCGCGGACATGCAAATATCGTTCGGCTTTTACTTGAAAATCGTGCCGATGCCACCCTAAAAAATAGGCGGGGCGACACGGCGTTGACGCTTGCGGAATCACAAGGGTATCCTAAAATTGTGGAGATGCTCAAAACGGCAATAAAATAGGCAATGCCAGTCAAGATTGAGGAAACAGTAGGAGAACTTAATGGCTCTAACCCGCGGTGTCACCCTAAAATCAGTTACATTAGCACTTATCCTGATCCCGATTAACTGCTATTGGATTATGTATACGGAAATGGTCTGGTGGGGTCTCTTTCCGACGACGATGTCGCTCTTTTTCAATGCAGTCTTTTTTCTTTTTATTATTACGCTCTTTAACCTGCTGCTTCGGCGAGTAAAACGGCAGTGGGCATTGACACACGGCGAACTCCTTGTTATCTATGTGATGCTTTGTATGGCGAGTGCTATTGCATCACACGACCACGCACAGGTGCTTATCCCGATGATCGGACACGTCTTCTGGTTCGATACGCCTGAAAACGAGTGGCGAGAATTGCTGCACCGGTACATACCGACATGGGGAACAGTCCAAGATAAACGAGTTTTGGAGGGGTTTTACGAAGGACAATCCACGGTTTATGACACAGAGATTTTACGGGCATGGTTAGGACCGACATTGTGGTGGACGAGCTTTATTTTAGTGCTTGTCTTTGTTATGCTCTGCATCAACGTTGTACTACGCAAACAGTGGACAGAACGCGAGAAACTCGCCTATCCGATTATCCAACTGCCGTTGGAAATGACGCGGGACAGTGGCGCAAACTTCTTTCGCGGTCGGGTATTTTGGACAGCGTTTATTCTCGTTTCACTCCTAAACCTTATTAACGGACTTAGTTATCTCTTCCCGACAATTCCTATCGTCGGCGTTCGGTTTCGGAATATCAGCCACTTTTTCACTGATAAACCGTGGAATGCCATCGGGTGGACCCCTTTTTCTATCTATCCATTTGTCATTGGACTCGGATTCTTCATGCCGTTGGATTTGTCCTTTTCCTGTTGGTTCTTTTATCTGTTTCGCAAGATGCAGCGCGTCGGTGGTGCAATCATCGGGGTGCGAGGTTTACCGGGATTCCCTTATGACCGGCAGCAATCCTTGGGGGCATATCTCGGCCTTGCTATTTTCGCGGTATGGGCAAGCCGTAAATACCTCGCTGAGGTCTTCAAGCAAGTCGCCACAGGACGCTCAAGTCTCGACGAATCGGTTGAACCGATGCGGTATCGTGCCGCGATCATCGGTATTGTGTTAGGATGCATCTATCTTATAGCGTTTTCTGTGAAGATAGGCATCAGCATTTCGCTCGGTATCGTCTTTTTTGTCATGTATTTTGCCCTGTCAACGGGGATCACGCGCATGCGGGTGGAATCCGGCGCGCCTGCGCATGACTTACACTTTATGGGACCCGATTACGCCCTACCTGCGATTTTAGGGTCACGTGGCATGGGGGGGGCTAATCTGACAGCACTCTCTTTTCTGTTTTTCTTCAATCGCGCACACCGCAGCCATCCGATGCCGCATCAATTGGAGGGTTTCCAACTCGCTTCACGGGCGCGATTTAACCCGAAACCCTTGGTGTGGGTGATGCTTTTGGCAGTGCTTGTGGGTTCTATTGGCTCATTCTGGGCATATCTGCATGATGTTTACCGCTTTGGGTCATCGGGAAGTTTCGCACACCATCCTTTCAACCGGCTCCAACAGCAGCTCAATTTCCCAACAAACCCGAACATCCCTGAAGTGACATTTATGGGTATCGGCATGGGGTTCACGTTTCTTCTAATGTTTCTACGGATGCGATTCTTTTGGTGGCCCTTCCATGCTGTCGGTTATGCTGTCTCGGGGGCAGCGGATTGGTGTATGAACTGGCTCTGGATCTCACTGATGATTAGCACAATCGCAAAATGGCTGATTATTAAGCAGGGTGGCTTGCAATTACACCGAAAGGCGGCACCTTTCTTCCTCGGTTTGATCCTTGGCGAGTTCGTTGCGGGCAGTCTGTGGAGTTTCTACGGCATGGCAACAGAAACACGTATCTTTCCATTTAAGGACTGGTAATTCACTTTTCCACCTATAAGGTCCCTCTAAAATTAACCGCATCTAAATTTACACCATTTATACTTATTGATAATGAAACCCATTATCAATATAGTTTTGCCAAAGTAATGATATTTGACGATAAACCTACACGATATATGGGTTTGTGCGCTTTATATTCCGAAAATCTGACACCTGAATTTTGAGGGGTTAGTGTGATACTTCCAAGCGCATCCGAAGGGTTGGGTGCTTGTATCCGAGATAGGTTGTCGGGAAAATGTTGGGGGTAGGGTGAAAATTCGTAGGCGTTCGATGTGATTTATATTTCACAATATGATAAAATTATTCAGTTGTTTGCTATCTCCATGTGGCGTTTCAAGAACGGTAGGGGTCAATCTAAGAAAAGAGTTATAGGAAACCGAATATCCCAGGTCGGTAGGTGCGGTTTCCTAACCGCACCGGATACTTCGCGAAAACTTTCAGTCCCGTAGGTGTTTTTGCTTGGGTGTTTCCCCAAGGTTGAACGGATGTCACCGAAACCCGCCAAATTAGAGAAAAACACAACTTTCTCCAGAGAAACAACCGCCACCAGAGACCGAGTGAAACCCAACGTTTTGCCTATGAAGTTCCCGGAACACTGACAGTGTAAAGTTGGGTTTCACTACGTTCAGGAATAGATATGGCCGGATATTGACTTTCAGAGGTGTTTGACCTGTCAACAGTCCACTCCTCAGTGCCGTTCAACCCAACCTACGGGACTTCAAGAGGAACCCCACTGAAAATCTACTAAATTGACACCTATGATGTGGTCTGAAAATGCACTGTAAACACCAAGTTAGTACATAGGTCGGATTGCGCAGAGGCACAGCGAAAAAAAAATGGCGAGGTTAGGAACCTCGCCAGCAAGTACATGGGAAATCGTAGCTTTAGGAAAGATCGGGCAAACTACCAGTGCTATCGCCTATTTGTGCTAAATTGACATCCATACGGTTGAGCATTGACATCCAGAGATTATTGAGCGGTGTCTCTTTTGGATAGCGGATATGGCGACCACTTTTAAGCGTGCCACACCCGTTACCTGCGAGCAGAATTGGGAGGTCGTGATGGCTGTGTCGGTTGCCATCTGCGTTTCCACTGCCATACAAAATCATTGAATGGTCTAACAGCGAACCGTCCGCTTCAGCAGTTGCGTCCAGTTTTTCCAAGAAGTATGCCAACTGCTGCATGTGGAAGACGTCGATTTTACGGATTTTCGCCACCTTCTCCTCGTCACCACGGTGATGCGACAGGTAGTGATGCCCATCAGTGACATTGACAGCCGGATACGACTTATTGCTCCCTTCATTTGCTAACGTAAAAGTCACAACACGCGTCACATCTGTCTGGAAGGCGAGTACAATCAGGTCCATCATGAGTCGGACGTGCTCTTGGAAGTCTTTAGGAATTTCTTCAGGTGCGATGTAATCGGGTCTTTCGATCGCTGGGAACTTCTCGGCTGCGTCAATTCGCAGTTCTATGTCCCGGATAGCGGAGAAGTACTCATCAAGTTTACGCACATCGTTCCCGCTGACTTGACGGATCAAATCCTTTGAGTCCTGCATAACAAAGTCGAGGATACTTTTTCGCTGTTGATCGCGTTGGGCCCGTTCGGTGTCCGGCATGGTCGAGAATAGGCGTTCAAAGGCGAGTTTCGGGTTAACCTCTTTCGGAAGCGGCTGCGTTGCGGAACGCCACGACAGCGTTGCAGAGTAGACGCAGCTATAGCCGGAATCGCAGTTTCCTGATCTGTAACCCGGATCAATTCCGAGCTCCAGTGACGGAAGACGGGTCTGTGTGCCGATGTGTGATGCTGCCGCTTGGTCAACAGAAATGCCGGCATGAATATCAGAGCCGTCAGTTTTACGGGGTTGCGCGCCTGTCAGGAAGGCTGCCATCGCTCGGGCGTGGTCACCCCCACCATCGCCGTTGGCGCGTGCTTTATCAGCCGTTAGACCACTGAGTACCAGTGTTTTGTCCTTTACATTCTCTAACGGTTTCAGAATATCAGTAAGCGCGTAGTCAGCACCTACCTGTTTCGGGGTCCAATCCTCCATAATCTTTCCGTTCGGCACATAGAGGAATGCCATCCGGTTCGGTACTGTTTGTGTTGCACCTGCGGATGCCGCTGCCCACGATGTAACAGGTCCCATCACTTCCAACCACGGTAGAGCAATGGTAACGCCTAAACCCTGTAGAAATGTTCGACGTGAAAGTTGTTTTGATGTGTTCATAGCTTTTCCTTCGTGATGTCACCTATCACTTAAAAGCAAGAAACCTCAATTTTATGTATGCATAAATTATATTATATTTTTACATCAATGTCAAGTCTTTGTTTCAAGGAAATGCCTGGTTCTAATTTGCTAAGATCCACCTACTGCTTTGTCATGTTTGAAATGATAGGCGATCCTATTTATTTTCCGTATCAATTTCCAGTCCCACACCGCTCTTGTTGTAGGAGCGAGTGTTTTTGCTGGGGGTTTTGCTTGGGGTCTTTGATAGGGTGTTTCTGCGGATTTCTGCGGATTTCTTGTCGCTCGCGATCTTTGTCCCCTTCAACTTTGGCATGACATAGCACTACATTAGATATATCAGGGCTATAGCGTCAAAAAGAAAATATAAAAAGGCGATTGCGATCCAACATCACTGCCGGTATCAACAACCGCCTCTACGTTTGAAGCATTTCTATTTTCAAGATAACGCCTCCCAAGAAGTTAGTCTGCTAAACCCAGTTCTTGCGCCGCGTTTGTCAGTTTGACGGTCACTTGTCTCACCAGTTGGCTGACGCGCGACTCGGAAAGCTGCAAAATTTCGGCAATCTCACAATTCCGTTGATCCTCACGAAGACAAGCGAAAACGGCTTGTTCGCGGGGGGTCAACACCTTTAAAAGTGTAGGCAAGGCGGATGCAAAACTGATGTCTCGGACGAGTTCATCCTCAAAGTCAGCATGCAGGTTTAGAGCCGTACCTAACCGCGCGACATACTGATTCGTTCCATCATCAATGCCGGTGTGCGGATTCCAATTGAGAAGCTCACGATTGCTATGGCTGAGCTCCTTACCTTTTGCATCCATCAAAGCCCCACAGATCCGAGGGCGGATGAAAGTTCCGAAACTTGCACCACTTTCATGCGATGGGTTGAACTTAGGTCCCTTTTCAACAAGCGTTAAAGAAGCAATTTGTAACATATCATCGCGGAGATCAGGACGTTTCGGTGGCGCAGACGACATACACGCCGCACAGCACTTCAAATCTGGCAAAAGTGATTTTACGGTTTTATTATCCGGTTGGAAAATGCCCTGATGTTTGTACGCTGGACATTTTATATCACCTGATTGACATTTCAAAGCCATCTGTTTACCCTCCATTTTCAATTGATGAGAGGCAATTCCCGGCTACATATATTTATTTTAAAACATTCAAAGTAAAAAATCAAGTTTATCTTAGCGGTCGGTGTGTAAAGTTTTTAGCATTAAGTGATTCCATTCTCTTATAATGTGGTAGTAAGCTGTTATTCATCCTGCGCAGGCAGGTTAACACGGTTTGATAGTATTGCGACTGCAATATCCTCATTGTCGAAATGCTCAAAGATATTAATAAGACGGGTTCGGATAATCAGGCTTTTGATGTTCATACCTACATTGATAACACCGATACGCCCTTTTTTCCGCCTCGCTACAATATACGCCTCTACCAATGTTCCGAGGCCCGCACTGTCAATCTTATTAACCCGTTTGAAGTCGATGAGAATGCCTGACATATCAGAGGCATCCATCTGAGAAATAAGTTTTTCTCGAAATTGCGACGCTGCAACGCCTATGAGTTTCCCATATGGTTTTAAAATCGGAACGCCACCTTTCAAGTGCATTATAGTTGTCATGAGCTTCCCCCTTTTGCTTGAATTGTCTCTCCTCCAAGGTTAAACATATTAGATGCATCAATAATCTATTCACTGATTACCGATTTATGCCCGTCTATCCTATTAATTATAGAGATGAAACTGGAAAAGTTTAGGGTAAACTTCATTTTTTTTCAAAATTTGATAAAAAAATGTGCTGCTGTAGCAAACTGAACGGTTTTAAACGAGGGATAAAGACTGTTGATGGATAATGATCGAACCTATTTGAACATGGACGTTCAGCTGCTACTTGTCAACATAGGAGGGACGCAGCGAGCTGATCACTCACTGCGTAGGGTAGGTTATCTGTATGAGAGGGACGCGTTAAAACAGTGGTGCGCCTTGCGCTTCAACATAAACCGAGTACAAAGATTGGCTACCTGTCATAAAGAGTCTGTTACGTTTCACACCGCCGAAACAGATGTTGGAACAAATTTCTGGGAGGTGAATCTTACCGATAAGCGTTCCGTCCGGTGCGAAGATGTGCACACCGTCGTAGTCTTCACCGACCCAACCCGTACCTGTCCAGACATTACCATCAGTATCGCACCGAAGCCCGTCAGCGGCACCGGGTGCCATCTCATGGAATACCTGTTTATTATTTAACCGTTCACCATCTACCACATCGAAGACAGTGATATTTTTAGGTGCCCCTGTGTCCGCGATATAGAGCTTCTCGTAGTCAGGCGAGAAGCAGATGCCGTTCGGTCTTTCAAGCTCTTCCGTCACAACAGTCGCTTTCCCAGTGACAGGGTTGAGACGATAGACAGAAGTCGGCAATTCAAACGGTGCTTTATGCCCTTCATAATTGAACAGGATACCGTATCCCGGATCCGTAAACCAGATATGCCCATCCGGATGGACGACCACATCATTCGGGGCGTTGAACCGTTTGCCTTCAAAGTTATCAATCAGGACAGTAACCGTTCCGTCGTATTCGGTGCGAGTGACGCTGCGTGTACCGTGTTCACAACTGATGAGCCGACCTTGCCGATCGCGCGTATGACCGTTGGTGTAGTTAGAGGGTTTACGATAGACGCTTACTTTACCGGTGGCTTCCTGCCACTTCAGAATACGGTTGTTCGGAATATCGCTCCAGAGGAGGTACCCACCATCACCAAACCAGACGGGACCCTCAGACCAACGCGCACCTGTCCACAGGCGTTCCACAACGGCGTTCCCGATTTTATATTGCGCAAAACGCGGGTCGATAACTTCAACCGCTGGATCAGGGTAACGGGTAATCGGCCCCTCTTTTGAGGGAATATCTGCCAAAGCGGTCAGGGGATTGAGTACCGGTAGAACAGCACTGACACCCAGACCTCGTAAAAATGTTCGACGTGAAAGTTGTTTTGATGTGTTCATGCGTATTTCCATCTGAAAATTATGAGCCACACGCAAATCATTGTGGGCTGTTCTCAAGTGACTCTATTGAAAACTTAAAACCGAGTCCACGCAGAATTGGACCAATTGTGTCAAATTGCAGAGTCCCATTTTCGGATAACGCCTTGTAAATACTCTCGTGACTCAGTTGGGTGTGCTCCGCTAATTTTGATAAATCGCCTTGAGCGTTTGCGACATCTCTGACTGCAAGCAAAAACGCTTCAATATTACCATCTTCCTCATATTCCTCAAGTGCTACGGTAAGATATTCTTTCGCATACGCCGAATCTGCCAACCGCACCTTGAGGCCCTCTTCGTAGTTCTTATATTTTCTCATCGTATTGATTCCTTAAAATGCTGCCAGTATCGTTTTGCTATCGCAATGTCCCTCTGCTGCGAATTTTTAGTTCCGCCTGTTAGAAGCAAAATATGTTCACTCCCGATTCTACCAAAATATATCCGGTAGCCAGGACCGAAATCCAAACGGAGTTCAAACACACCGTCGCCTATTGAACGATGGTCGCCTAACAGACCTAACCGGACCCGTTTAAGGCGGTTATCAATCCGCGCCCAAGTTGGATTATCTCTGATTGAAGAAAGCCATTGCTCAAATGGCTCATTCCCATTTTCATCCTTGTAAATCCCTATATCCATAAAACAATTATACACCGAAAGCGAAAAATCCTCAAGAGAGTTGCCGTTGTTTCGGCGAACTCAATATCTCTATCTATTTTCCGTATTGAACACACGCTACTTTATTACCAACATTCTGTGGGTAGCCCTGAAATCACCCGCCAACAGCGTATAAAAGTAGACACCGCTTGCCACTGGTTCACCTACTTCATTCGTCCCATCCCAATACGCTGCACGGTCTCGACTTTGGTAGATACCAGCAGGCTGATATCCTAACGCCAACGTACGAATCAAAATACCATCTACAGAATAGATAGACAGAGTGATCTCTGTTGGTTTCTCCAACTGATAGGGTATCCACGTCTCCGGGTTAAACGGGTTTGGGTAGTTCGGCAGAAGGGCAGTGTTTTTAGGGATTAATACGGTTAGCAGTTGTTCAAGCGTCAGTATACCCCGTTGGAACATGGAATCTGCCAAATTGACTTTATGTGCCGCACGCAACCATTGTTGCACATCGGCTGTCGTGAGCATCTCGTGCGTATCCGCATAGACTCCTGGCGCGGTCGCCGTATCTCCAAAGGCTCCGGCGACCAATACAAGGTCTATGATATCCACGCTTCCATCAGAATTAACATCTGCTACATTTTCCCACCTTTTCCAAAATGAGTAGCAACAAGCACTAAATCTTGGATATTAATAACACAATCCTTATTCACATCTTTGATGTTGAAGGTCGCGCAACCTTCTGCGATAGCACTATTTAATAACTGTGTGCCTTCAATCCATGCATAAGATTTATTGCCTTCATTGTTAGATAAAATAACATCTCGTAAAGATAGTTTAGAACCTTTAATTGCGTTTACTTTAAATTTGATAGTCGCAAGGGTTCCATCACCGTTACTACCGATACCAGGTAAGGAAAGCGCAGCGAGTTGAACTGTTCCTGAATGCTGATTCACAATAGGCTGAACGGGTACGCCTTCAGATAGATAATTCCCGTATTCAGTTTCTTGATACGTAAGCGCGTCGGGATCAAATTCTGATGAAGTCCGAGAAATAGCATAAAAAAAATTGAAAGGCATAGTTTTTTCATGCAATAATTTTCCTTTGACAAGCCGATTTTTCCCGCGTCACAAGACTTATGCGTCCGTGGCGACTGAAAGACGCTCGCGCGTAGGCTTCCGCTGCCCAATTGGATGATCCTTATCCTTAACTTCAGAATTTGGGCTCGCAGTCGCTATCGGTTCAATTGACAGCCGACACCCAAGTGCCCGGAGAATGGTGCTGAACGTATCGAGCCGTGGTGCGACTTTACTGGTGAGCATGTCTGATAGTACCTGTGGCTCAATATTGATTTTCTCGGCAAGTTTGGAGACACCCCCTTGTGCTTCTACAACGGTACGGATCTCACTGAGAAAAAATGAGGTATCGCCGTCCACTTGGTACTCTTCCAATGTCACTTGAAGATAATCAATTGCGTCATCCCTGGCAGAAAGTTGTTCCATTAGTATTTCGTGCCATATTCTGTATTTTCTCATGGGTGTGCTTCCGTCGCTTTTTTCAAAGTGTATCCTTACATCAGATTAGACGGCGTATAAAGTTTGCTATACGTCAGCATAATCCGATTATGAATAAATTCATATTTCTCAGGGCAACAGGAGCGGAGTTTATCGGGATACACAAAATAGAATCCGATACTTTCTGCCATATCCTCATCTGGATTTTCTGTATAAGCGTAATCTGTTACAAACGCTGATCGTTCTTGAGTCGTTGACCAGCCGGATTCACTTGAATCTCGGAACCAACCCCCAAGTTTCGCCCAATCCAATTTAAGTTGTTCATTAAAAACATACCACCATAAAAAATGTGCCTTTTCGTGAGCAATTATTTTACGCGTATCATGACGATGATACGGATCGCGAAGAAAAATAGATTCAGCAAACGTTATATAACCGCGACTTATCATTGCCGAACTGATGCCTCTATCCTCGTCATCAATGCCATCAATTCTGCGAACTATATACTTTAATTGGGGTGTTTTATGTAATGCTTGAGGGAAGGCTTCAAGGACGGACATAATCAGCATCAGATCGTCATTTCCAAAATCCGAATAACCTTTTGCTGTATTGTTTTTGGTACGCTGCGGTAATGCAGCATGAGAGGGAACATCTATACCATACCTGTTTTGCATTATTAATTCTATTACGGCTCTATTTGTCCCATTCTCTGTTATGTATTGAACGACAGCATAATATAGGTCCTTGTCCGGCGACAAAATCTCTTCAGATCCCTCAACAGGAAAGATATTTCTACTCATCGTAACGAGTTTTAACTTATCTCTCGATTCGATTTTAATACCGTTTTCTAAGTCTTCATCACTTATATGCCATCTGGAAAACTGTAGATTCAGACCTAACGGCATGGATTTAAAAACCTTTAAAAGCGCAGCAGCATCTTTTGTCGTCCAGGTCGAATCTAAATATACAGAATACTTTTCCTCCAACGCCAAGTGAGAAGCGTATTTTTTCTCCCGCTGTGAAGTCGGATTTTTATTAACTGTTTGATAACCAGATATATAACAACTCGGTTGTAGAATTATGATAGCAAACAGAACGAAATTACTGATAGTTCGCATCGTCAATTATCCTTGGTACCACGTCGCAAACGGAAGGGATCACTTTTAACAATTTCAGTAATCAGTACAGAACTTCTGTAACCTTCGGCTTCAAGTTGTGCTACGATTTGGTCAACAGTGGGTCGGTCGTAATATTCCAAGCCTCTACCTAAAGCGTAGATCAACATCTTCTCTGTCAGGCATCGCACAAATTCCGGTTTTCTGTCTTTAAGTATCTGCTTCAGGTCTGCTATACCGTCAAAAGTGGTGCCATCTGGAAGTACGGCAGTTGTATCAATCTCCGAGCCGCCATCTTTTTTCCGAAATGCACCGATAGCGTTATAGTTTTCGAGCGCGAATCCGATCGGGTCCATTTTCGCGTGACAATTAGCACAAGCAGGGTCTTCTCGGTGCTGTTCGAGCAGTTCTCGCAAGGTTGTTGCCGAAGTCTCTGCCTTATCTTCTTCTAATTCTGGGACATCGGGCGGTGGCGGCGGCGGCGGTGTACCGAGTATCTGCTCCAAAACCCAACGTCCGCGTTTGACAGGCGAAGTACGAGTTGGGTTAGATGTCACTGTTAGGACACTCGCGTGGGTAAGTATACCGCCGCGTGAGGTGCCTTGCAATGCAACGCGCCGAAACGCACTGCCCTTAATCGCTTCACCACCCGGTACAGTTTTTTCCTGATATTTCCAGTTCCCCTTGGTGTCAGCAATACCGTAGTGGTTTGCCAATTCTTGGTTAAGGAAGGTATAATCTGCGTCAAGTAAATCAAGGACGCTCCGATCCTCACGGAAGATGGATTCGAGGAAGAGTTCTGTCTCCTTTAGCATCGCGGTTAGCCACCTACGACGGAAGTGCGGAAATCGTTCACGATCAGGGGTAACTGTTGCCAACCGTTGAATTTGTAGCCACTGCGTGCCAAAGTCGCGTGCCATTTCTGTCGCTTTCGGGTCCGCCAACATCCGTTTAACTTCTGCTTCAAGATTCGCAGTCAACTGGTTTTGCGATGCGAGTTCAAAGAGTTCATCATCCGGCATACTCCGCCACAAGAAATAGGAGAGTCGTGAGGCAAGCTGGAATTCGTCAATCGCGTATGGCTCTGGACCTTGCGGACGGTCATCTAACTCCAACCGAAATAAGAACTTCGGTGAACAGAGGATAACTTTAATCGCTTCCTGAATGCTTGCTTCCCACTTCGCACCATCGGCTTGAATCGCGCCTACAAACTGCACGAGCTGCTCTATTTCGGTTTCAGTTGGCGGGCGACGGTAACCACGGCGAAGCAGACGAGTCAACACTTCACGCGTCTGCTCTATTTGCGGAATATCCGGTGTGCATGCCAAAATTTCGAGTTGGGTGTCGGGGCGAGTGTCCAACGGACCTTCCGCCCAGAGTGTCCGAATCTGTAGTTTCGCCGACGGTTCACCGTCTGTCGGTTTAACCATCGCAATCCCTGCATTCTCGATGTTCGGGATACCACTAACAAGATACTCAACAGTCTGTGTCTTTTTCGGGTCGCGGGAGGTAATCTCAAAGGTTTTTAGAATCTTAATCCCGTTATCCGCTGCTGGATCCACGCCGACCAATCGTGCGAGTGCTTCTGGCGGAGAAACTTCCGCTAACGCCTCACCCTGAATAAATAGGGCGACTTCAACGGGTGTTTCACTATCAGTCTCAGCGTAGAGGGTTGCCTTGTAGATGATTTCTTCATCAGGGAACATCTTGAAAAAGGTTGCACCTGTCATAAAGGGGCCAGATTTCCACGCCTCTGTCGCCTTTGGGTCGAGCAGTCGGAAACGTTGATCAGGAACATCATCGTGGCGTGGATTAAGGCGCGACCCTCTTTGGTAGCGTTTCGAGGGCGGTGGCGGATCCACTAAAATGACACGCGTCGCGATCGCTTCTGCCGCTTCAAGATAGCGTTCCATCAGAAGCGGCGACATTGTCAGTACATCACCGATATGATCAAATCCGTGTCCGACATCATCCGCTGGGAAGTTTTCGGTGGGATCGAAATCAACACCGAGCAGGTCTCGAACGGTATTTTTGTATTCGACTTTATTGAGGCGGCGGACAGTTATTTGCCCTGGATCCGGTTTTGCCGTACGGTCTGCGTGTTCAAAAATCGCCTCAATATGCGCAACAAAGGCATCAGATGCTTTCATCGTTGGTTGATGCTCACTCTCCGATGGTGGCATATAGCCTGTCGTTACCATATCTAAGACCCTGTCCCAGACATCACGGTTCTCAATGAGCGACAGATCATCTGAAAATGCGTTGAGCGCAAGTTCTGCTGCAGGTTCATCGCCAGCGTGACAGTTGAAGCAGTATTTTTTCAAGAATGGGAGACCCTCTTGCGCAAAACCGGAAGGTGTCTCTTCACCCGTTTTAGCGGCGAAGGCAATGAGGATCAATATCAATGTTAGGCAGAGGCATTGTGGGATACGATTGAACGAGATCATAGATAGACTCCCGCAAGATACACAATAGGGTTTATTTCCTTACTTATGGGTAATTGCTTGTATCTGTTTATGGCTTGGTTACTGTATAGAGTAATAATACCACAACTTTTTACGTAAAGTCAAGCAAAAGGTGAAGTATATCTTTGTAGGAGCGAGCTGTGCTCGCGATGTTGAAAAAATCGGGATATATCTTTGTAGGAACGAGTGTTTTTGCTTGGGATGTTTGATAGGGGTATTTGATAGGGTGTTTCTGCGTATTTCTGCGTATTTCTGCGTATTTCTTGTCGCTCGCGATCTTCCGACCCAAATAAAGAGCCGACCAGCAGAACATCGCAATTAGGGAAGGGTTTTGGACATTTGTGCGGATATGGAAAACGGAAACCCAAACCCAGTTATTACTCGATTCAGGTTTCCGGTTTAGAAAATGTCCAGTATTTGTGCTTATCGGGCGTTTTTGAGGTGTCCCCATGTGGTCGTGAGCTTGGCTTTAGGGTCTACAGCGGTAAGATTAGCATCGCCGAAGTACTCAATTTCGCCAATTTGAAAGTACGCACCAGCCGGGTTCGATGCGGTGTCAAAAGTGACATGCCGAAAAAAACGATACCCGACTTCTTGAACGTCGAAATCTTCACCTGCCTCAAAAAGAACGACTTGCAGCCGCTCAGTCCAAAAGCTATCCCCGTCGTGAGAATAGATCGTCGTGAAATCCTCGCCATCGTTCGACCCCTGAACTTCCCACACTGTAGGATCCCTTGCAGGGACATCGTTCGCTGAAGATACCGTGAAGTGGGTCAATCCGTACGGCTCCTCAAACTCAGCGGTTATGTGTAGACCTTCCTCTGGAATGCCGCCCCCACGTCCGCAGCACCATTTGTCATTGCCGGGGCCAAGGATGTTATCGAAAACGTTAAACGAGAATTCACCGCCCGCGAATCCGGGTTCCTCGTTGGCTGTGAAAGTGGCGTTGTAACCCTCATCTGCTTCAGGGTCACCATCGTCTTCGGGGTCGGTTAGGTCTCCTCCTAACAGGGATTCCGTTCCTGTTCCCAAGACTTCCTCCGCCTCTGCCATATTGATCGGGTTTCCGATAACACAATAGGCTATCATCAACACAAATCCTGCGAATACCATCATCATTTTCATGCTGTTCAATCTCCTAAGAGAAATGAATCTCACTTTTACGTGAGTTTCGTGTTAAGTTACGTGCGTTTGAATAAACTGCACCCATTTTACTATACCAATCTTTAGGAATCTGTGTTCCATAATAATATATTATTTCATATTATTTTACAAAATTCAATGTCATTTTAAAAAATATAGAAAACAACGCAAAGAATTAGATTATCATAACCCAAATTGCTACTTGTAAATCCATGGGATATCCTTTATAGTGTTATTACCCAAAACAACAAAAGGTAGCAACTTGGATTATTGATACCGTCCTTGCGGCGCAGCAGCGTGCCCAGAAGATTGATGACAAAAGCGAGAACTTCAAATTAATCCTGCCCGCCCTCAGTTTCTATAGTGCTTTGTAAATGCCTCTGAAATTTGCTTTTTTAAAACGGGTTTGCTAAGATGATAGCACTAAAATCGTGATAGGAGGCTATAACCATGAATCGACACGAACAAGAACGAATTGTGAACGCAACAGCGTTGCAGAGCGTCTGTAGCGCGCTTTACCAGAAAGTTGGCGTTGCGCAATCCGATGCGGATACCATTGCGGAAATGCAGGTCCTTATGGACTTACGTGGCGTTCACTCACACGCGACACGCGGCGTGCCCGGTTATGTCCGGGGTATCATCAGCGGGAACATTAATCCCAATCCACAACTCCAGACGCTTGCGGATAACCCTGCCTCTGTTCTATTGGATGGCGACCGCGGGTTGGGGCATCTCGTGAGTATTCGGGCAATGAATATCGCTATCGAAAAGGCGAAGTCCGCCTCGATGGGTGTGGCGATTGTTCGGAATAGCAACCACTTCGGAGCTGCCTCAAGCCACGCCATGCGCGCCCTTCCGCACGATATGATCGGTTTCGCGACGACCAACGGACTCGGTGTGAATACCGCCGTCTTCGGTGCGAGGAGCGTCTCGATCGGCAATAATGCGTTTTCTTATGCTATCCCTGCTGGTGAAGAACCGCCGATTGTGTTAGATATGGCGTGCGGTGCTGCTGCCGCTGGGCGGATCGGTACTGCGAGGTTATACCAAGAGAAAATCCCGTTGGGATGGGCACTCGACGCGGACGGTAACGAAACCGATGATCCGGGGCAAGTCGCGGTTATCTTACCTGCTGCAGGTCCGAAAGGTTCTGCGCTCGCAATCGTTATGGATGTTTTGTGCGGTCCGTTGAGCGGTGGATTGATGGGCATTAACAAACGGTTTCAGCCCGGAGACGCGCCGCTGGAAAAGCGCGTATCGTCGCACTTTTTCTTTGCAATTAACATCGCCAGTTTCACCACTGTTTCAGAGTTCCAGGCTGAAATTGATCGGCAAATTCGGATGACACGCCAAGCGATGCCACGCGCCGGCTTTACGCGCGTTACCTTACCCGGCGAGATTGAGTCGGAATTGACGCAAGAACGCCTTGAAAACGGGATTCCACTTCACAAGGAACCGTTGCAAGCACTTGAGCAGCTCGCGGATGAGTTGGGTGTTGAAATTCCGTGGAACAGACAGTGAAACCCATTCGCTGCACGCAGAAAACATTTGACATTCCTTTAAAAGTTAGGTATAATTATGCTTTCTTATTTACCACTGTATGACACAATTGCCTGATTTGCAACCAAAAAGAAACCGCGTGTGAGTGTTCAAAGACTCACTGTGGAGGTAATTATGCACCTAATTACACTAAATCCTTGGTCAGAAATAGATATTCTTGAGACAGTCGAAGACAGTCTAAATATAAAAAAATATCCCGAAAAATATAGACACGCTGTAGGTGGAAAGAGCCTCTGCCTGCTTTTCCAAAAAACCTCCACGCGCACGCGCTGTGCAGGCGAGATCGGTATTACACAACTCGGTGGACACGCCCACTACCTCGACTGGCGCACGACAAACTTCGCATTAGCCGACCTCGGCGATGAAATGCGCGTCCTCTCTGCTTATGTCGATATTATCTTGGCTCGCTTCTTGAAGCACGCTGAATTCGTTGAAGCCACCACTGCCGCAACAGTACCGGTCATTAACGGCTGTTGCGATAAATATCATCCGACGCAAGCATTGGGCGATCTTATGACGATACAGGAACACCTCGGTAGACTGGAAGGGGTCAAATTGTGTTTCATCGGTGTGCATAACAACGTCTGTAATTCGCTGATTGCCGCCGGTATGAAGGTCGGCATTGAGGTGACTGTCGTCGCGCCGGAGGTGAACCCCGCTGCTGTTGATAAAGAATTGTGGGATGCAGCCGCTCGGAAAGGTCTTTATAAAGTGCTGGATACGCGAAGTATCAATGTCGGTAGTGCTCTGGAAAGCGTTGTCGCCGAAAGCGATATCGTTTATACCGATACGTGGGTAGACATGGAATTTTTCACGGATCCTACTTTCGCAGAAGAACGGGAGCGTCGGTTAAAAAAGATGATGCCGTATCAATTGAACGCCGAGCTGCTGAAAGGATACGCGGGCAAGATTATGCACTGCCTTCCCGCGCATCACGGATATGAAATCACAGGCGAACTCGTCAACGATGAACGTTCAATTATCTTTGAGCAGTCCGAAAACCGGCTCCATAGCATGAAAGCCATCCTTCTCAGATTGCTTGCACACGCCTAAGCAAAACGGTCGGCAGGTATTTTTCAAAAGGAGATGCTAAATGGAAGTTTTAAAAATTATCGGTTTCGTTGTTCTCACGTGCTTGGCTATAATCTTGCTCGTTAAGGATTTGTCAGGAATGACACCCAGTCAAAGAAAAAAAATTCTGCGGTGGCCGTTTTTGTTTCAGTCGTATAGGGTTACAAAAAATCCGCCTTCCGTTCTACGCTGTTAAGTAAAAATATGCAAAACTATCTCCAGCACCTTGAATGTAGCAAGTGTGGTGAAACCTATTCCCACGCAGCACCGCAGAACGTCTGTACGGCTTGCGGGAAACCGTTACTTGCCCGTTACGCCCTTGAACAACTATCACGGACATGGACCCACAATGCCCTGCTGTCAAGACCTCCATCACTCTGGCGTTATAGAGAACTCCTACCTATAACCGACTCCAAGAACATAGTAACGCTCGGCGAGACAATGACACCGCTCATCCACGCGAAAAGGTTGGGGGCAAAGTTTGGTCTCACGGAGGTATGGGTGAAAGACGAGTCGCGATTGCCCACGGGTAGTTTCAAGGCGCGCGGCTTAGCAATGGCAGTATCCAAGGCGAAATCCCTCGGATTGACGCAACTGGCGATCCCGTCTGCAGGCAATGCCGCTACAGCTCTCGCGGTTTATGCCGCCGCCGCAGGTATGACTGCACATATCTTTATGCCACAGGATACACCCGCTTTCAACAAAGAGACGTGTCAACTCGCGGGCGCAAATGTCACGTTGATTGATGGCTTGATCAACGATGCTGGCAGAATTGTCGCGGAACGGAAGACCGATGAAGGATGGTTTGACGTGTCAACGCTCAAAGAACCGTACCGCGTGGAAGGCAAAAAGACGATGGGGTTTGAACTTGCGGAGCAGTTTGCTTGGGAACTCCCAGATGTCATCATCTACCCTACTGGGGGTGGTACGGGTATTGTCGGGATGTGGAAAGGTTTCGCAGAGTTAGAGGCGATCGGGTGGATCGGCGAAAAGAGACCGCGTTTTATCGCGGTACAATCCACAGGTTGCGCGCCGATTGTGAAAGCGTGGGAAGAAGGAGCGACTGAAGCAACACCATGGCAGGACGCACAGACCGTTGCAAGCGGTTTGCGCGTACCACAAGCGATTGGTGATTTCCTCATTTTAGAGGCGATTCGTAAAAGCAACGGTGCCGCAATTGCCGTCACGGACGATGCTATCCGTGAGGCAATGCAACTGCTGCCTACCACCGAAGGACTCTTGACATGTCCCGAAGGTGCAGCAACCGTCGCTGCACTCAAACAACTCGCCGCCAACGAAATGATTGATCCATCCGAACGCGTCGTCTTATTTAATACCGGTGGCTATCAGGCATAAAGGGAATCGTTACCGATTTTCAAGATAGTCGTAAGTCGGCTTTTCCTTGGCTTCCTCTCCCGTTTCAGATGCGTTGTTCTTCAGGTGATAGCCGACATCGTATTTCTGCACCGATATAATTGGATAGGGACCGTCAAATCCGGTGACTGTACCTCGTACTTCAACCGGTTTACCAGTCGTTCCAACATCTGTCCGCATCTGATCGAACTCAGGGTTCGCGTCGAAAACGAAATTCTGTCCTTGGTTTTCTGTAGTCAACGCATGCATGATATTAGAGGTCTCCGGCCGCCAGCGTCGCCATGACGGAACGTTTCGGATATAACTCCGAGCGAAGCCGGGGTGTGCAAACATGTTGCCGCGGATAGTCGCATCGGTTTTAAGGACACGGGCACCCCCGAGCCCATGGCGGCCCCGGAAGCGCGAATCGTTAAGCTGCCGCATGATGTTATACACATCAAACGTATGTGTTTCGCTGTACTTGGTGACACCTTGTCTCGCTTTGATTTCCACGACAGTCGTGAAATGCCGCTTTCTGCCATGTTTGTCAACAGGTGTACTGAAAGTAACGTCCTTTGGATCTGCCCACGGTTCCAACAATCGCCGAATCTGCCGCGCATCGGCGTTACTGACAACATCGGAAATCTCTATTTTCAAGACAACCGCATCTTCAGCCATGCTTACCATACTTATGCCAACGAATAGAAGTACCACCAGAAAAGTAAGCCAATAGAAATGTGTACGTTTCATTCTGATTTCCTCCTGATCTTCTCCCTTAATCTGTAAGTTTACATCCTCATTTGCATTAGACACCATAAAAGAAAAAAAGTTTCAAAAAAATTACTGAATCCAATCCGATAACTTCCATTTAACTGTTAATGACGCGATCTCACACTAAAAAGGGTGCATAATTTTAGAAAAAGTCAAAATCCTAAGTTTTACAACGTGAGTTCGACACCCTGAAAACCTAAACGCTCAACATGACAAAAAAGTTTACAGGGAAATCTATAATTTACAACTTCGCGCTTCTACGTTGAAAACTCGTTATCAAGTGCGCCCCATTTCGTGCAACCGAGTCTAAAGAATGCCCCATTTTGTGCAGTGCATTCTCTGTATTTTGTAGAGAACCGCGTCAGTATGGTATTGTTCAAATTGGCACGGAATTTGCTACATCTAAGCAACAGGAGAATCAATCAAAAGGTGTTGGACATAGACAGGATGGAAGCAGGGTTTAAATGAGAAGGGTTGTGGTACGAAGAGATATGAGCGTCGGGTTAATGAACGGCGAGGAGAGCTCGGAGTGTGAATGTACAAATTCCTTGAAAATTACACAGAAATATGCTAACATTTAAAAAATGGACGCTATTCCATAAGCTTTAAGTTAAACAAAAATATAGGGTAAAATAGGAGATGCACCTTATGAAAAGAATGTTTTGGGTGGCGATGCTCTTTGTGATGTGTGTTGCTACCAGTTATGGGCAATATAACGGTGAATGTTGGGTTGTAAGTGGTGGCGATACAGTTTACAAATTGCATGCAAATGGCAACGCCGATCCGACGGTCATTCCGAATCTGGCGCAAGCGAGTGCTGCGGAAGTGAATCCTACCAACGGTGTCGCTTGGATCGCTATTTCTGCATCAAATGCTGTCTTCAGGTACGATCAGGATGCCCAACCCCCGGAGGAATCATTTACGCAAGCACCCGTGATTGAACGTCCAAACATGATCGCTGTGAATCCATCAGACGGCACCGTCTGGGTGGCATGGCTCAACGGGGTGTCGAAGTTGTCAAGTGACGGAAAACAGATTCTCGCGCAGGTAATCCCACAGGGTGGTAATCCGAACGTAGAAACCGGTCGATTCAATGTCGCTGTGAATCCAAAGGATGGCAGTGTATGGATAGCAGATGCACGCGGTCCCATCAATCGTTACGATGCAAACGGCAATCAAATCGCAACCGGTCCGACAATGCGAGAACCAAAGGCGGGTGTAGCTGTTGACTACGAGGGAAACGCATGGGTCGCTGACAGCCAATTTAACGCACTCATTCGGATTTCACCAACCGGTCAGCAACTCGTAAAGCTTGATATGCCGAGTCCGACTTCGCCGCGGGTCAACCCAAAGGATGGTAGTGTATGGGTAGTTTCAGGGCAGTCAATGCTGCTGAACTTATCAGCAGATGGGACAAAAATGAATGAATTTGCTGCAGGTATGGCTGTTGTCGGGATAAGTCTCTCACCTTCAGATAACGGTATTTGGGTCGCAGACATGCTCGGCGCAACATTCACAGGTGAAGTCAGTAAATTCTCTACAAATGGAACAAAACTCTTCGCGAATCCTATTCCGCAACCTTCCTCTGTTTCGGTCGGATTTTGGGAAGGGAACTAATCCAGAACCATCACAGGTTGCGTCGTTACGTTCGTCTACTTGTGAGACCACTCGCGGGTATGATTACAACTTTTCTGATGGATAAATTCGGGGTGTATTATGATTAAGTATCGCATTTTGACACGGCCTATAAGTTGCCAGAGCCTCCTGTTAAAATTTGCAATCGGAATTTTTGTTGTTGGATTGTGTGCCACGAGTGGATTCGCCCAGCTACCAGATTTCCGTGTTGATATTAACAGTATTACCTTTTCCAATCCTACACCTGTTGAAGGTGAAGAGATTACCATTTCGGTTGAGGTGAAGAACATTGGCGATGGCACCCCGACGATGAACGAGGATCTCGTTGTTGAGCTTTACGAGGGAGATCCGGCGACGCAACCGCTCCAAATCGTCTGTAAGGATGTGATCATAGAACTAAAACCTAAAGAAACCGGCACGGTGAAAGCGCAGTGGCAACCGTCCCCTGGCAAGACGGAAATTTACGCTGTTGTTAACCCTTCAGGTCCCAAACATATTGCGGAAGCGGATGCGGAAAATAACGTTGCGCAGGCAGCGATTGTGGCGCAGTCGCGGACGTTCCCTTCTGTCACGTCCGAACAAATCCAGAACGCCATAACGAAAGGCGTTGATTGGATAGTGGCGCAGCAGGGAAAGCATAGCCGGACCTGTTTACAATGTGGTACTGAAAACCAACTCATCTTAATCTGCATTACCTGTCAGGCGAGTCTGAAAGGGTTGGCTGAAAACTTCGTTCCGGGTGCTGTATGGAATTTCGGTGAAGATCAAACACAGGAGACGGCACTGGCATTGCAAACCTTGCTCGCAACGGGGCACACACCTTCGCACCCGTCCGTTAAGAAAGGTTTAGAGTTTCTATTGACGCGGGATTGGAATGAATTCGCCGTTTACCAATATGCAGTCATTGTGCCAGTCCTGGTAGCAATCCAAGACGAAGCGCACAGAGAACGTACCCAATTTGCTGTGAACCAATTAATCAAAAAGCAACTCCCGGTCAGTGGTAGTGAGTTTGCTGATCCGAGGGATGATGGGGGTTGGGGTTACGGTTTTACTGCCGATGGGGCACACATGAACATGGTGATCTACGCGCTCTATGCTGCGAAGCAGTGGGGTCTTGATATTCCACGAGATACATGGATACGCGCCGAGCAGTGGATTCGCCGAAACCAAACCGAGACAGGCGGATGGCTCTATAACTTAGTTGACGACGGTTCGCCTTGGGCGATCGGGGTCTACGGCAGTATGACCGCAACTGGACTATGGGCACTTCGGGCGTGTGGTGTTCCTGTTGGGGATCCACAGGTCCAAAAAGGCATGGCATGGGTGAAAAAGCATTGGACTTTGACTCGGAACCCAGGCTCTAACTCATGGCTTTATTATTATCTACTCTCGTTGCAACGGTTCTGCGACATCCCGCCCACTGTAGACGCTTTTGCTGGCTACGATTGGTACACTGAGATTTCACAGATGCTGGTGGCACAACAAGAGCCTGACGGGAGATGGCGTGGATCTGAGAGCGATTTTCTATCGACCTGTTTTGCCGTGATGTCCTTGAGTCATGCGCTCGCGGGGCCAACGGAACCGAATATCGGGATAGTCCCGCGAAGCCTTCGGTTTTCACCGCCTTCTCCGCGCGTCGGCGAAGCCGTTCGTCTCAGCGCGACCCTCCGTAATACTGGAGCACCTCTTGATGGGATTCTTAACGTAGATTTTTATGTAAATGACGAAAAGGTTACCACAGCCGAGGTGCTTTGGACACCTAAATTAGGGGAGACTGTCGTTTCGGCGGACTGGGCACCTGAAACTGAAGGTGAGATAGAACTTGTCGCACGCATAGACCTCACAGATACGGATGAAAGTGACAATACCGCTTCAGAAACACTTACTGTCTATCCACAATCTACCGCGGCGACGGATGTTCTGTCGATGAAACCTGAGAAAATTGGTGAAAACGTTCATCGACTCGGCAATGTTGTTTTGGACATCAGTAAACGTGAGGTAACACTGCCAGGTGAAATTAACATCGTCGGTGGGGATGCCAATATTGAATTTTTTGCCTGCGGTAAGCTCGGAAAAACACATGAGAGCATCTTGATTATTGATGCAGAGCCTGTCCATATACTTACAGTACTTGCTGCTTTGGAGTTGGAACCCGGCAGGAATCTCGAGGTTGAAGGTGATCCACGCATTCCAGTAGGGGCACCCGTTGAAATCTGGGTACAATGGGACCAAGGCGATGAAGTAATTTCACGACGCGCGCGCGAATTGGTATGGAACGCTTTCACAGATCAACCGATGCAAAAAACACCATGGGTCTTTACAGGTGGACGGATAAAAAATAATCAGTTGACATCTCAACTGTTCCATAATATTATTGCCGTCTACCGCGATCCAGATTCTCTTTTCAATCATCCCTTGCCTACCGGTACCGATGACCGGACGTATCGTGTCAATACCGATGTAATTCCACCTAAAGGAACAAAGGTAAAGATAATCATTAAGCCCGCGGCGGCTTAGAGGAAAACGATGCCAATTTTTGAATACCATTGCAACGACTGTGAGACTGAGTTTGAAGTGCTTGCGCGCATAGGTAATACCGAGAAACTTCCGAAATGCCCCAGTTGTGGTGCGCAGGACACCAAGAAACGCTTCTCCGCGTTTGCTACCGCTGGGACTCAAAAAGAGTCTGCCAGCGATAACGCTACCTGAGCGATTCCATCTGGCGGCAGTTTGCCCTAACCCTATCCTAAACCATTTGACCTATAGAGAAGTGACCGCAACAAACCTCTGTTTGTGTGCTGTAGGGTTGTTTATTATAGTAAAGCACGAAAATAAGTTGACACTCCACGATAACGTCGCCCGCGCGTAGTAGGGGCTGGGTCACCCAGCCCCTACGAGCAACTGCGTGTCCAAATAATTATGGGCTTTACTATAAACTATACTTGTTAGGGGTGCCGCAGGTTGGGTTGAACGGTATTGAAAATCAAAGGTCGGTATCCGAAAATACATCAAACCTAACATACTGGCATATACACCCAATCCCCTCCTAAACTATACCTAAAGGAAAATGTTGATGAAGCAAAGACCCGCAAATCCACCGCCAAATATCCTCCGAGAAATCCAAGCGAATAAAGTTTCACCCGTGTATCTGCTCTGTGGTGAGGAAAGTTTTCTTATTGAGGGAACCCTCAAACAGATGCTTGATCATTTGCTTACACCTGATACGCGCGATTTTAATCTCACTTTTTTAGAGGATACTAATATAACAATTCGAGAAATTTTGAGCCAAGCAGATCTCTATCCAGTCATGTCAGATTGGAGAGTCGTGGTTGTCCGAGACGCGCCTTTCTTTAAGGTTCAGCAACGGACGACACCGATAACAATCATCCGAAATGCATTCAAAGTTGAAATTACAGACCCACAAAAATCTATCTCTACATTGGCAAACCTTTTAGATGTGAGTCCACAACAGATCGCCGAAAATAATTTTAACTACGCAAATGCCGTTGATTCCCTCATTGATGAAGTGGGTACGAAACTCACCGATGAAGAGCGCGGTTTTCTGGAACGTTTGCCTGGTATTGCCCAACAACTTGATACATACACTACAGAAGTTGATGATACCGATGACATAGCCATACTACTTGAATGGCTTCAAGGCGATCTGCCGAAAAATAGTGTTCTGATATTTACGGTACAAGGTTCCGTGAATGAGCGGAACAGAGTTGTTAAAGCCATTGAAACTGTCGGGCGTTATCGGTCTTTCGAGCCTGTCGAGGCTGGACCGTCGTTGAACCGAGACCCGCTCTATAAAAAGGTTTCCGACAAATTTACTGAATATGGTAAGCAGATTACACCGCGAGCGTTCTCTCTACTACGGACTCGAACCGGCGGCGATATGCACACTGTTGCTGAAGCCATCAACAAAATCGTCAATTTTGTTGGCGACAAAACCCAAATTGACGAACAGGATGTCCGGAACATGGTGACACAGAATGCGTATGACAGTATTTTTGATCTTACTGATGCGATCGGGAAACGCGCAATGGGGCAGGCGTTGAAGAGTCTTCATGAGGTGTTAGCAAGCGGCCAAGAACCTATCCCAGTCAACTCAACGATCGCCCGTCAATTCCGGTTTGCGCTCCAAGCGAAGCTCATCGCTGAAAGAAAGGAGCTCCGAAACGTCCACAGCCGGATGCCATTTCGTGATTTTACAGCAAATATATTCCAGCCGCTTGCCGAAGAGGCGGGAAGTGCCTTACCTAAAACCGCTACGCATAATATTCTGAAGCAGAACCCTTATGTTGCTTACAAAATATTTCAGACGCTCAACGCTTTTACGGTTGATGAGTTAGTCACTGCCCTCGAAAAAAGTTTAGATGCAGATGCGCAATTGAAGACGAGCAATTCAGATGCTACGTGCATTTTGGAACAGTTAGTATGTGAACTTTGCACGACACCATCACAGAGAAGACCCACTTTGCTTTAGCACACGTCTGGATGGTGTTTAGAAACCGACACAGTTTTTATTTCGTTTTATTAAGTGTATGTACGCATAAAAATAAGGAGTTTCTTATATGAAAGGTACAAGACCATTAGATAATACCGAAATCCGGAAAGTATCGGAGGCTTTTAGCGGTACCTTTGCCATTCGGAATCGGTGTTTGTTTATGTTAGGCGTATCCGTCGGCGGACGGATTAGCGAGTTGGTTGCTTTGAAAGTGGACGATGTGTGGCAGAATGGCAGCCCTGTTAAAGATTTACTGTTTGATCTGAGTATCGTGAAAGGCAGTGAAGTATCCAGAGCTGTACCTGTGAACATAGATGGCAGGCAGGCGATTGAAGATCTTATTGCTTGGCATACAGAAATATATAGCGATGCCAATCCGATCCGTCCGTTGTTTCCGTCACGGAATGGACAAGGCTCAAAGCCTATGACGAGAATAGCAGCGCACAATGCACTGAAGGAAGCCTTTGGAGCGGCGGGGTTAAATGGAAAACTGGGCACGCATTCCCTACGGAAGTCTTACGCGCAGCGGCTTTATGAACAGACGAATGACATTTATGCCGTGCAAGAGATGTTAGGGCATAAGAGCGTGGTGACGACACAGCGATACTTAGGGGTGAATTACGCCAGCGTCCGGGATGCCTCAGAAGCGATGTCAATCCATTCTGAACTTAACGTAAGTACGAAAACGTTAAGTTCGGTCAATGATGCTTCAGATGACGCACTTTTCATGGAATTGCTCCGTAGAGGGTATGACGTGGCTCGCCTGCTTCAAAAAGATGGATCGGAACAATCTTTTCAACGCTCCACAGAAGCGCAAAAGCACCTGTCAATCAAAAATGATCCTTATCAGTAGAATAAAAAATATATAGATGCTTCGAGAAAAGCAACCTGCTTCCCTCCTTTGGTGCGGTTGATGAAGTTTATAGTGAAGCCCATAAATAGGTGGACATCTTTGTAGTATGATGCACGTCGCATCTGGGGTTTTTGCTTGGGTGTTTCTTCAAGTACGCCGCAAAACTGTTAGTTTGTGCCAGTCTGAATGCCTGTTATAGGTATTCAGACTGTTTGGGAGTCCCCAATTAATTATAGGTTTTACTATAAATGCTCAGCCTGCATATAATCCCCCCAATTTTCTGATGTCCAAGCCATTCTAATATTCTGCCATAATTTTCGAGATACATGCCGCTGCGCAATTTGATTTCCATTTTTTACTATCCTTTCGCGTTTTGTTGACTCTAATAAAATAAGACCACATTTTATTCAAAAGTTGGAGGCACTGAAAATGGGATCAGCTGTTCTGATTATTGCTATTATATCTGGAAGCATCATGGTCATAACGCTCGGATGCGTCTGGATGGGTATTTCCTATGTAAAAAAAAGAGATGGATTGACAAAAGGAGCGTCCCAACGTGAGATAGCTGCACTGCAGCAGCAGGTGAACGACGTTCAACAAGAGATTACTGTTCTTAAAAAGGAAGTGAAACGACTCATTAGAATCGCTAAAGGCGAGAGTGAGTAACGGAGGAGAACAGGTATGTTGGTGTTACTACTGATTTTTCTTGTGCTGGTATGTTTCTTTATTTTTAAGTTTACTGCTGCGTTTATTGCTATTGTAGCAATAGTTACGGGGACGACAACTATCACTACACTCGCGTGTGTCTGGTTGGGTACCTCATATTGCCTGAAAACGTTCGGGTATAAACCAAATAGAGGTCAACAGATCTATCGTCAGGTGGATTTGGATTTAAAGCAAATTGTTGGGGATTTACAGGAGATCCATTCTCAACTGGAAGAAGCTGAACGGCACCTACAGAATCTGGAATATCTAAAGTACGCCCGCCAGAATTCCAAGAGTAAATAAAACAACGCATAGGCAGGACAACATATGTTCTGCCTATTACGCATATAATGTGTGGTTATATATTAACGTGAGTTCGGAGGAGAAGGTTCTATGAAAATCTCAGCGAAATACAAATTCTATTTACTGACATTACTCACCGCTGTGTTATTTGCAGTCGGCATAGCTGCAAACGATGATCAGACTAACCAATCTACAAAGGATGTTCCGCAAATAATGAAAAAACCGACGATTATGATTCTCGGCAGTAAGCACTTGGCAAATCCTGGAATGGATGGGTTCAATACAAAAATGGATGATGTGCTCGCACCCAAACGCCAACGCGAAATCAAGCAGTTGGTCGAACAACTCAAAACGTTTAGTCCTACCAAGATAGCACTTGAGATAGATTTTTCACGGAATGCTGAAATCAATGCAGTGTATCAAGGTTATCTGAAAGGAACCTATGAACTTAAACGTAATGAAGGGGACCAGATCGGTTATCGATTAGCAAAACAACTCGGGCATTTGAAGGTATACTGCGTCGATCATTTCCGAAGTAGTAAAGAAGATCCAATCTTTAAAGGTGGTATTGATAGTGATTTGATAGACCGTGATGCGTTTGCGAAAAAGCATAATCAGCAACACTTGTTTGGATCCCATCCGACAGATCCAGGAAAAGTTACACGAGATAAGGATGGTAAGGTCTGGATTGAATCTGAGAAATATGAGCCGATAACCGATATGTATATACGCATCAACCAGCCTGAAAGGATCCGCGCGAGCCAACGAGCGTACTTACACAGTGCCCGTATTGGACTTGGCGACCAATATCCGGGTGCCAATTGGCTTGCCCATATTTGGTATGCGCGGAACCTCAAAATCTTTGTGAACCTGACGCGCATCACCGAATCTGATGATGACCGGATTCTACTGATTATCGGTGCCGGACATACCTTCCTGGTTCAACAGTTCCTTGAAGACTCAGGGGATTACATCGTCGAAAGTCCACTCAAATACTTGGAGGCAGGTGCGATGGAAGCACCTTAACCTGTTGTCCTGTTGTTGAAACTTTAGAGGAATACGATGCTAACAATACTCATCCGTCGAGAACTCCTTGACAATCTAATGACGCTCCGATTTGCAGCAGCTGTTTTCATTATGCTGCTGCTTGTTGTTGCAAGTACCATTGTGCTGATTAAGGATTATGATCGGCGGTTAGCAAGTTACAGTGCTGCTGTTAAATCGAATCACGAGCAAATGCAGGAAAGAGATACCTATTCGGGGGTAAGTTGGGATGTTGTCCGTCCACCTAATCTGTTGAGTATTTTCAATGTTGGCTTGGATAAGCGGTTGAATAACGAAGTATTTGTATTTTATAGTTATGTGCCCACACTATGGGATGGTCAGAAGTATGGATCAACGAATCCGTTTCTGAATCTCTTCTCATCGATTGATATTACCTTTATCTTTGAGGTGGTTTTGAGCCTTACGGCACTTATTTTTGCCTACGATGCACTTGCGGGAGAACGTGAGCGCGGCACGTTGCGCCTTGTCTTAACGCATCCGGTAAGTCGTGGTAAAATCTTATTGGCGAAATACATGAGTGCAATGATATGTTTGCTGGTGCCGCTTTTGATAAGTCTTCTCTTAGTTATGATATTGCTAATGACATCGTCCATTGTATCACTAAAGGTTGATGATTTTCTTCGTATTGGTGGAATTGTCTTGAGTTCAATTGCGTATCTTTCGGTTTTCTACCTCATCGGCATGTTGATTTCAGTAATAACCCGCAAAACAGGTACTGCGCTAATGCTTGCGATGTTTGTCTGGGGATTTTTGGTATTCGTATATCCGAATGTGATTCTTGTCGCGATTAACCCAGCGGAGCCTTCTCAAGAGCGTTTGGGATCCGCTTTTAATCATATTGAACAGATATGGGAGGAATTCGACCGCGAACGTAAGGGGTTCCTTGCTAATGATCCAATTCCAGGGGAAGATCCACATTTTGGTATGGTAGGTGGTTCAGGTTTCAACTATGAGGTATGGCATAAAATACAATCAATACTTCTATACACCTATGTTGCTGGTTCAAACATAGAGAAACTTGATGATAAATTTGAAGCACAGGTGCCGCACGTGCAGAACTATTACCGCTTCACGGTGCCAAAGACCATCGACACTGCGGAACGTGCGTGGCTTGTGCGAAAACAGGCACTTGAATCTGTTTTCGTTCAGCCAGCGATAGTTGATCGCATCTTTTTGAGGATCTCGCCTGTCGGGATGTATGACGCTGCGACGCAAGCGTGGGCGGGTACAGACCTATTTGGGCTCAGAGATTTTTACGAGGCGACGCGAAAGTACCGGAGGACTGTGGTTGACTATCTCTACGATATAAACGCGTTCGGGGATCGACGGTGGTTTTCTGCTGACAAGGGATCGGTGGATTGGGAAAATTTTCCTCAGTTTTCTTTTCAGAGAAGTGGTGTGGATATAAATGCGATGCGAGCCCTCCCGGATTTACTCCTGCTACTAATAATGAGCCTTTTTCTTTTTTTGATAATATTTCTGATTTTCCAAAGAAGCGAAGTATAGGAGAGTCGTCAGTACGCTTACTGCGTTCGCTTTCAGCCCAGTTTTCAGTTAAACCCCGTGGTAGTCATAGGTGTATTGAATACCACAAACCTGTAACTGACAACTGAAAGGATTACGCAGTAATCCGTACTGATAACTGACAACTAAAAATGATTTGGCATATTACAAAACGCGAACTGTATGACAACCTTAATAGCCTCCGGTTTGCACTTGCGACAGCATTGCTTTTCGTTTTGATGTTGATTAACGTGATGATCCATATTGAGGAACACCCTGTGCGTATGCAGAAATATCATGATGCTACCACAAAATCTCTGAATACCTTAAGATCTCGGACGGATTTATTTAGTATTGCGCAAGAAGGCCCCGGATATCTTTACAAAAAGCCGTCTCCACTCTATTTTT